>DLAR01000002.1:0-312 GCA_002494015.1 Porphyromonadaceae bacterium UBA7042
GTACTGCACTGCCATAGCAGTGGTACGCCAGTATAACCATTGCAATGACTGCAATGGATTTTGCAACGAAAAAGAGATGTTTCACGGGATTTCAATTTTGGATTTTACCCTTGGCGCAATTGGCATTCTGGCACAGACGGGACGCATCGGCATCTCCATCAGAAATGCCAGAGTGCCAAGAATGCCAAGGGGTGAATGTTTATAAATAAGTATCAAATATACAATTTTTAACATTTGCGCGCAGGGTGAAAAAGAAGAAAGAGCTAAATCTTAGTGACTTAGCTCTTTCTTTGCGTTGCCTTGGAAGGATTC
>DLAR01000002.1:648-34932 GCA_002494015.1 Porphyromonadaceae bacterium UBA7042
TGCTACCATTACACCACAAGGCATTGTTATTTTGACGATGCAAAGGTAGGCATTATTTTTGATTTGGCAAATTTTTTGAGGAGTTTTTTTAGCTAAATCTTAAATTTCGCCAATTTTATCGGGCGTTTTTTCATTCAAAATGGGTTGAGATGCTTTGTCCTTGAATGTTATGGGGCAAATTAGGGCTTTATATTCAGAGGGTGGCGTTCTGTGTGATGGTGTAAGTTGCAACCGAAGTGATATGTGTGGCCAATTTGGTGTTGAGTAGCCAATTCTCTGTTGTCAATTGGGTATTCATATTTACGAAACATAAGCAAATATCGGGAAACGGGAGTTTAATTATTCGAAGCTGTTTAAATTTTCTTGTTAATTTTGAGCGGGGTCTTTTTGTTGAAATATCTGGTTTCATCAGTCGCGATGTGTGCTCATCGTTTTTTTCGGAATCCGATATTTTAGCTCAAAAAAAGACTCCACTCAAAATTTACATAAATTTTTAAACAGCCTCTTAATATCAATGGCTTCGATAAAAGTAAAGTTCCGTTCCTCGACTGGCGCAGACCTTGAGGGTACAATCTACTATCAGATTATACATGAGCGTAGGGTGAGGCAACTTCTTTCCGGCTACAAAGTGTATCCTGCTGAATGGGATGAAAGCCGTTCAACGGTCACGACATTTCAGAAGGGAGCGCGCAAATCATTCATTCTTTCAATCCGTGAACGCATCCGACGGGATGTCGAGCGGCTGACAAAGATTGGCCGAAAGTTGGATGCCAACGGTCTGACCTACACTGTTGACGATGTTGTTGACGAGTTCAATATCTACTCTCATGAGTATTCTGTGTTCAACTTTATGGCAAATATAATCGCAAAGCTCAGGCAAAACGGGAAGGTTAGGACATCGGAGACTTATAAGTCCACACTCAATAGTTTCAAGAAGTTCCGTCAAGGCGAGGATATAATGCTCGACAGCCTGACATCGGAGATAATGGAGGGGTATGAGGCATGGCAACGCGAGCGCGGTGTCGTGCCTAATACCATATCGTTCTATACCAGAATCCTCCGCGCGGTATATAACCGTGCGGTCGAGGAGAAGGTCATTGACGACCGCAGTCCGTTCCGAAAGGTCTATACCGGAGTTGACAAGACTATAAAACGAGCCTTGCCTCTGCCTGTAATCAAGAAGATCAAAGTGCTGGATTTATCGCTGGCGCCTTCGCTTGACTTCGCCCGGGATATGTTCCTTATGAGCTTTTACCTCAGGGGGATGAGTTTCATCGACATGGCGTTTCTGAAAAAGTCGGATCTGAAAGGCGGCTATGTCTCATATCGCCGCCGCAAGACGGGCCAGCTGCTTGTCGTCAAGTGGACAAAGGAAATGCAGAAAATCCTTGACAAATACCCTGAGAATGAAAGCGGCTACCTGCTGCCGATAATCCGTAATCCCGGCACAAACGAGAGATGCTCCTATCGCAACGCAGGCTACAAGATCAACCACAACCTCAAAAATATAGCCGGAATGGTCGGTGTTGCAATCCCGCTTACTCTGTATGTGGCCCGCCATAGCTGGGCATCAGCAGCCAAAGCAAAGGGCATTCCGCTGTCGGTGATCAGCGAAGGCATGGGCCATGACAGCGAGAACACAACGCAAATCTATCTCGCCAGCCTTGACACATCGGTTGTTGACAAAGCCAACAGTTTAATCTTAAAATCACTCGGATAGCTTTTGGCAATAATTGAGATATATGGGGGGGTAAAAAGAGAGGTTGTGCCAAATTGAACTGCACTCCAAAAGTTTTGTGTTCAACTTTTGGGGTCACTTCAATTTGACACAGCCTCTCTTTTTATCAGTAAAAACTGTTACATCTTCACGCGGCTGACGTAGGAGCCGTCGCGGGTGTCGATTTCGATGAAGTCACCTTCATTTACAAAGAGGGGAACGCGCACTTCGGCACCGGTCTCGACTGTGGCGGGCTTGAGTGTGTTGGTCGCAGTGTCGCCCTTGATGCCGGGTTCGGTGTAGGTAATCTTGAGGACAGTGCGGATGGGCATTTCGGCAAAAAGCACGGTCTCGGTGGAAGAGTCGCTGACAACCTCGACAGTGTCACCTTCTTTCATGAATGCGGCACCGGTAACGAGTTCCTTGTTGATGGGAATCTGCTCGAATGTCTCGTTGTTCATGAAGATGTCGTCGGCGCCGTCAGCATAGAGATACTGGAAGGGACGGCGTTCAACGCGCACGTCTTCGAGTTTTTCACCGATGTTGAAACGACGTTCGAGCACGCGGCCGTCAACAACGTCTTTAAGCTTGGTGCGCATGAAAGTATTTCCCTTTCCGGGCTTTACATGGAGGAATTCCACGCAGAAATAGAGACGGCCATCCATGCGGATGCAGGTGCCGTTCTTGATGTCTTGAGCGTTTATCATAAATTCGTTATGTGAAAATTTTGGTGCAAAGATACGAAAAAACACAACATATCCCAAATATCGGGGCGTGATTTGCATCTCTGTTGTCATGGCCGGGTTATTGCGGTCTCGTAAAAAAACATTTGCCTGAGAGTGTTTTTTGACGTACCTTTGCCGATGATTATGAAAATTCTCGGTTACGAAAAGGAAGGTCAACTGTTGCACCGGCTCATTTGTTGAATGAGATGAATGACATTGTGCGATTGACAATCTTTTATTAATTATATGTTGAAATATGACGCTTGATTTCATTACGTTGTCCATTATCGACGCTTCTTCGATTTTTCAATGGGTGGTCGATAACGCCAGTTATCTTCTCGTGTTTGCCCTTATGGTGGTCGAGAGCTCGTTTATCCCCTTCCCGAGTGAGGTAGTTGTGCCTCCGGCCGCCTATCTGGCGTGTACCAAGGGTGACATGAATGTCTTTGTCGTTGTCCTTGTCGCTACTGCCGGGGCAATTGTCGGAGCATTGATAAATTACTATCTGTCAATGTGGATTGGCCGCCCCATCGTTTATGCGTTCGCTAATTCCAAGTTGGGCCACGCGTGTCTTATTGACAAGGATAAAGTAGAAAAAGCCGAAAGTTATTTTGACAAGCACGGTGCCGTCTCTACATTTGTCGGGAGGCTTATTCCTGCCGTGCGCCAGTTGATTTCCATTCCTGCCGGGTTGTCGAGGATGAACCTCGGTGTCTTCGTGATTTTCACCGGTCTCGGGGCGATGATATGGAACGGTGTTCTCGCCGGACTCGGTTATTGGCTGGGAAAAACGGTGCCTCTTGACCGGCTGTTTGATACCGTAGAAAAATATAACGACTACCTAACCTATGTCGGACTCGGTATCGGAGTCATCTGCGTCGGAGTCATTCTCTGGAATGTTTTCAAACCCCGTAAATCAGAAATATCACAATGATTGAAGTAGCACCTTCCCTCCTCGCCGCTGATTTTACGCGGCTCGACCATGCGGTAGAGATTGTCAACCATAGCGAAGCCTCCATGTTTCATATCGATGTCATGGATGGTATGTTTGTCCCCAATATCTCTATAGGGTTTCCGATAATCACCTCGATTTCGACTATTGCCGAGAAACCTCTCGATGTCCACATGATGGTGATGGACCCGGGGCGGTTTGTCGGGCAGGTGCGGGATTGCGGCGCTGCGATAATGAATGTGCACCAAGAGGCGTGCACCCATCTCCACCGTGTGATATGCAGCATCAAGGATGCCGGGATGCGGGCCGCGGTGACGCTTAATCCCGCCACGCCGGTGTCAACGCTTGTCGACATCATCGGAGATGTCGATATGGTGTTGCTGATGAGTGTCAACCCCGGTTTCGGAGGGCAGAAATTCATCTGTCACACGCTTGACAAGGTAAGGGCGTTGAAACGCCTCATATCCGAGAGCGGGTCGCAGGCCGTCATCGAGGTTGACGGCGGTGTGGATCTTAACACTGCCCCGGGCCTTGTCGAGGCAGGTGCCGACATCCTTGTGGCCGGAAGCTATGTTTTCCGGGCAGCCGATCCTGTTGCCGCTGTCGCCGCCCTGTGCCGCGTAGGGGGCGAATGAAATATAATTTTGTATGGTAAAAGATATCAGAATAGAAGAATACGATTATCCTCTCCCTGACGAACGCATTGCTCGTCACCCGCTTGCCGACCGTGACAAGTGCCTGTTGCTTGTGCGTGATGCCCAAGGGACTCTCTCGACTACCCGGTTTGACTCTCTGCCGGCGCTATTGCCCGAGGACTCGATGCTTGTCTACAACAACACGCGTGTAATCAACGCCCGTCTTAGATTCCGTAAGGGTGATGATGAATCAGGAGCGGCTATTGAGATTTTCTGTCTTGAACCGCAGTCGCCGCGGGACTATGCGATGAATTTCGCGTCGGAGGGCCGGTGTGCGTGGATATGTTTCGTGGGCAATTCCAAGCGGTGGAAAAACGGCGAGCTGAAGATGCGGCTTGATGTCGACGGTACCGAGGTGGTGCTCGCGGCCACGCGACTCGACCGTGTCGGTAATGCATCGGTAATCGAATTCAGCTGGACTCCCGCCGATATAACCTTCAGCCGCATAATTGCCGCTGCCGGGGAAATCCCTATTCCGCCTTATCTCAACCGCTCGACCGAAGAAAGCGATTCATCGGATTATCAGACCGTGTTCAGCCACATCCAAGGTTCAGTGGCCGCGCCGACAGCCGGACTGCACTTTACCCCCGCTGTCCTTGAGGCAATCGACCGGCGCGGCATCCCGCGTCGGGAACTGACACTACATGTCGGGGCCGGGACTTTCCAGCCGGTCAAAAGCGACTCGATAGGGGAGCATGAGATGCACAGCGAATTTATCGCCGTGAACCGCGAACTGATTGAAGAACTCGCGGCGACATCGCGCAGGGTGGTCGCAGTCGGGACCACGTCGGTGCGCACCCTTGAAAGCCTCTACCACCTCGGCTGCATGATTTATCAGGGTCTGACACCCGACGAGCTGCCGCAATGGTATCCCTACAGTGAAAGCCACCCCCGCCTGACTGTTGCACAATCGATGAACGCTGTGCTGTCTCATCTTGATGCAACCGGGCAGCCCGCGCTTGTAGCCGCGACCCGGTTGATGATTGCTCCCGGCTATGATTACAGAATGGTAAAAGCGATTGTCACAAACTTTCATCAGCCGCGGTCGACTCTGCTGTTGCTTGTGTCGGCTTTCATCGGCGGCGGTTGGAGGAAAGTCTACAATTATGCTCTTAACGGTGATTTCCGATTTTTATCTTACGGAGATGCCTGCTTGTTCTTATAATAATTTTCGGGTGTGTAAATAGTTGAAAATCAAAATTTTACCCCCCCCTAATGGCGAAAAGCGACATTTGGAGGCGGTAAAAATCATGTCTGAATTTTATGTTATTAGGACTTTTTTCACTATATTTGCGAAAATTTGATACTGTGTGTGATAAAAATTGAATTGTCACATCCTTTTTCAGTCTATACTAAACAAATCTCACTGTAGTAAGTATGAGCTATTGGTTTTGGAACATAGGAGCTGTTTTCTGCCTCTGTGTCTTTTCTGCCGGAATCCTTATTCCGCAAATATTACTTATTGCATTCCGCAAAAAGTTATTCGATGTACCCGACGCACGCAAAATACATAAGGGTGCTGTGCCGCGTCTTGGAGGCATAGCTTTCATGCCGGTGATATTTTTTTCCTATGCGCTTGCCATCGTATCCAACCTGCTGCTTGGGTATGAGGCATTGCCTCAGGCCGCATTGAGTGAAGACCTGTTGCTGCTCAGTGTGTTGTGTGCGTTGCAGTTGCTTTACCTCGTCGGTATGGCCGATGACCTGATCGGTATAAAGTATCGAGCCAAGTTTGTCGTCCAGATCGTATGCGCCGCCTTGCTTATAGCCGGTGGAGACTATTTCGGAAACCTCGACGGCATCCTCGGCATATATGAGTGGCCGCTTTGGATAGCGTGGCCGTTTACTGCGGTAGTCATCGTGTTCCTGATTAACGCGATAAATCTGATTGACGGCATTGACGGCCTCGCATCGGGTCTGAGTTCGATTGCATGTATAATTTACGGCGTGGCATTCTATTCTACCGGTGATTACGCCTTTGCCATGCTTGCTTTCGCGACACTGGGTGTGCTCGTGCCGTTTTTCTATTACAATGTTTTCGGAAATGCTGAAAAACACAGCAAGATATTCATGGGTGACACCGGCTCTCTGACGGTAGGCTTGTTGCTGAGCGTGCTTGGAATCAAGCTCTTTAGCTTGGAACCCACTGACACTGTCGATATAGGCTCTCCGGCAGTCTTGGCATTTTCACCCCTGATTATACCGTGTTTTGATGTCGTGCGTGTCTATTTACACCGCATCCGCAATAAGAAAAATCCGTTTAACCCTGACAAGAACCACATTCACCACAAGCTGCTTGCGATGGGGATGAACCAGCGGGTGGCCATGATTACGATTATCTGCGTGTCATTGCTGCTGACCCTCATGAATGTGGCGTTTTATTCGCTGTTGCATTTTAATCTGAATGTGATAATTATCGTGGATGTATTTTTGTGGATGATGGCTAATATCGCCATTTCACAGACGATACGGAAAAGAAATAAAGAATAACGGACAATAAATAAAAAAACGTGGGCCGCAGAATTTGATTCTCTGCGGCCCACGCTTTTTTTATTTTTAAATTTTGAATGTGAATTTCATTGTCAGGCGGCATCCAAGACCCTCCTTGAAATCGCAGAGTCCCGTTGCGGGGACACCGTCTTCCGAGGCAGGCCCGAGGTCATAGATTTTTTCTCCTGCCGCATGGTAGTGTTCCATGACTTTCCATGCCATGAAGTTCATGGGGCGCAGTGAACGGTAGGCGGGAAGGTCGCCCCAGTTTATCAGTTGGACTATTCCGGGAGCGACGTGGTAGATTTGTGCGGCCGCAACATCTATTCCGTCAAGAGTCATGATGAAAAAGTCGGCTTTGAGAACCTCGGCCGTGTCGATGACAGCCTGTCGAGACATGCGCAGGGCGTGTCCGAGGCTTTCGTGATTGATGCGGATTATTTCGTAGGCCCGCGATATATCGTCGGGAGTGTTGCCGAGCGGCTCAAACCTAAAGTCGCTCTTGAGCGAGGTGTGAAAGTTGCGCCGCGCGCTCGGGCTAAGCCATTTTTCAAAGTCGGTCACCCTGTTCAGCTCGTAGTGATAGTTGTAGTCGGCATGAGACAGTGCGCCCGGGCGGTTTAGGAGCGCGGCAGTTATCTTCATGTTCATTTCCGGGGAATGGAACCGGGGTGGGAGGGTCAGGCGCACCGGCAATCCTTTTTCGCGTCCGAAATCGGCAACGGCTTCGACGGCCTCGCTGACTTTTTCAACGCGCTCGTCGCGGGAATATTCAAGGCCGCCGTATGGTGCCGAGAACGGGGAGGCGAGTAGGTCGCCCCGGTCGCCGAGGATGAGTCCGAAACGGGTTCGGCCTTCGTCCTCTATGAGGAGATAAAGGACTTTCCCGACTTTTGACGCGTTGAGAGAGGCAAACTGGATTGAGTTGAAAACATGCCCTGCCTGAGGAAACCGGTTGCGGTAGTCGGCCGCGCTGACCTCTCTGACAATCATTCCAGTTCTCCTTTCCCTTCGCGTGTTATTTCGGGGGACGAGGAGTCAAGAATATTGACAATGGTCGACGGGATGATGTCGCCCGTGCCACCGTCGACCATGAGGTCAATGTCGTTCTCATACCGTGTCGCTATGGCCATCGGCTCGCATCCGTCCTCGGGGATGTCTTCGTCCCATTTTATGGATGTGGTCAGTACGGGCCCTCCGAGGCGGCGCGAAATTTCAGTCGCAATCGCGTTGCCGGGGATGCGGACTCCTACCGTCTTGCGCCCCTTGAACACCTTGGGCAGCTTGGTCGATGCCGGGAGGATGAAAGTGAAGGGTCCCGGAAGGTTGGTGCGGAGAATGCGGAAAGCCTCGTTGTCTATGCGGGCATAGTCGCTTGCCATCGAGATGTCGGCGCAGATGACCGATAGAAATTCTTTCGCGGGGTTGATGCCTTTTAGCTTGCAGATGCGCTCGACGGCGCCGTTGTTGAGCGCGTCGCATCCGATTGCATACAGGGTGTCGGTCGGGTAGATGATTATTCCGCCGTCACGCAGCGTCTCGACAACCTCGTCCATAAAGTGGTCGTTGATGCTGGTGGGGTACATTTTCAATGTTTTCATGGATGAAATTCTTTTATGGCGATATTGGTTGCCCCGGCATATTTTTCGAGCAGTTCACGGGTGAGGGCGATTGTTTCGTCGGCCGGAGTTTCTTCGCGGTAAATATTTATTGTCATCAGCAGGCGGCGGGTCGCGGTTGTGAGTTTTGTGCGTTCGTTGTCGCTTGTCGGTGTCCCGATACCTCCGATAGCGTCGCGATACACGGGAAGGTGCTCGATGTTGAGCATCCCGCGCCCGATTCCTTCAAACGGTTCTCCGTCGCGTCCGGTTCCGAGTGTCAGCGTGTCTCCTCTGACGAGGTCGGCGTCAAACCCGCCGATAGAATACCCTGTGCGCACCGATATGAGGTTGATGATGTCGACAAGGGTGTTGATGCGGTACAATTCCATTCCCTTGACAAGCCGTCGGCACAACGCCTCGGCACTGGGGCGGTAACGATTTGGTTCCTTGCCGAGAGCCTTGTAGGCATCACGGGTTCCCGCGATAGCGGGGCGCTTGTTGATCATCGGGAGGTCATAGCGTTTTCTGATATCCTCCCCTTCGGCCAAAATAAGAGTCCAAAGGTCATCGGGAGTGTCGCTGTTGACCACGTCGGCCTCGACGGTGACGGTGCGCAGGGCGGGAGCCGCAGAGGCTATTGCTGGTTCATATATTATGTTCATCGGTCAATAGGGAATTCGATTCTAAAGGTAGTGCCCACGCCGGGTTCTGAGTTCTTTACATATATGCGGCCGTGGTGGTATTCTTCGATTATTCGCTTGGCGAGAGTGAGTCCCAGCCCCCATCCGCGTTTTTTTGTGGTAAAGCCGGGATTGAAAATCGTCTTGAAATTCTTGCGCGGTATTCCTTTGCCCGAGTCGGTGACTTCGACGACTGCGATGTCCTTGTCTCGGTGGGTGGCAATTGTGATGCTGCCTTCGGCCTCCATGGCGTCGACGGCATTTTTCATGAGGTTTTCCATCACCCATTCGGCCAGTGGCTCTGACATCATAACCGGCAGTGGCTCGGCTGCGGGGATTAGCTTGATGGAGATGCGCGTTGACAGGCGCGTCGACATGTAGGAGGCGGCACGCTCGACAGCCTCGTTGAGGTCAACCGGCTCCATCTGAGGCTTTGAGCCGATTTTAGAGAAACGCGACGCGATGGTTGACAATCGCCTGACATCTTTGTTCATCTCGGCGACCGTGTCGCTGTCTACCCCCAGTTCGCTCAAAATTTCCATCCATGCCATCAGTGACGAGATGGGTGTCCCGAGCTGGTGGGCTGTTTCCTTGGAAAGTCCCACCCACACCTTGTTTTGTTCGGCCCGTTTGGTCGATGAAACGGCATAGTAGACTATCGACACAAACACGATGAGGATGACCACTTGTATATAGGGATACAGGCTCAGGCTTTTCAGCAGTTTGGAATCCTCGTAGTAGAGATGCTGGTTCAGTGTCGGGGTGATGACGATGTGGATGACGTTGGTGGTGTGGCGCAGGGCGGCAAGTTTGTTTTGAAGAAACATCTCGTTGGTCTCGCTCAGAAAGAAGGGCATCACGGAATCGACAGGCTCGGGAAGGTCAAAATTCCGGTGCATGATGATGTTGCCCCTGTCATCGGTCAGCAGAACCGGGATGGTGCGGTTTTCTTCAATGATGCTCAGGAGGAAATCGACATTCCCTATTGACGGCTCGCCGTCATCTCCCGAGGTGCCGAGCGTCGAAAGCTCCCGCGTCGCGTCGGCCCAGATCTGCATTCTCGCCCTTTCCTGAGCCGACAAGTCGGCCACCAGCCGCGAGGAGTAATAAAGAAACAACGCCACGACTGCCACCGAAATCACGAGGAAAACGATGGTGCCATAGCGCCTTGTTTCATAAATGTTCAGATTCACTTATTAATAACGGTCAGGCATCTGAAAAAATTAGAGGGCATTTCATAACAAATGTTAAACATCCCCTAAGGGTTGGGAGTCACGTCGCAGACGGGCCACACGGTGAACCCATAGGAGTTGTTGGAGCCTTGACACGAGCCGCGCGGATTGTTGTGGAGTGATGCAGTGCGGTTGTCAATGTATAAAATCAGGGTCTGCGAGGTGCCGCCTGACAATGTCGCGGAACAGATGAATGTAACTTTGGAATAGGCAGGGAATGTCTTGCCTTGGAGATATAAAGGGAGTTCGGCAGGATTCTTGACATTCATGTTTCTCATGCCGGTGGCATATAATCTGACCGGCTCGCCTGTACCCGAGGAATTGCTTGTCAGTGTCCACGAGCAGGTTCTCTCGTCAAATTTTATCGGATTGTCGGGCCACGAATGGTCGACATCATATCCGGTCTTGCCTGTTGTTCCGTCTGAGTTGTTTCGGTTATAATGAATCATACCTGTATAGGCTGCTGCCGCAGGGATGTTGAATCCGGCGGGACACGGGTCGTAGATTGTTTTTGTAACCGGTTGCGAGTTTCGCGGATCTATCGATGATACGACTCCGTATTGCCTTGCTGTGGAGTTCCATGCGTTGTACATTGTCGATCTGATGATGATTTCTCCTTTTTCGTTTTTGATGTCGTTTTCAAGATAGTCTGTGCCTGCAGAGGTGTGCCAGTGGGTACGGTAGTTTTGACCGCCCGAAGACTCGCGGTCTATGCCCATGATGAAGTGGTGGGGGTATTGAATCGCTTGTCCCATGTTATAGCCGTTGTCGGTGGGGGAGCGGGTGAACTCGTAGTCGGGGTCAAAGTCAAATATCGGTTTGTTGAGCATGGAGAATTCTGTATCCAGTCCGTGGTAGTCGGGAAAGTAGTAGTAACCATAGCGGTCATATATGCCGGGAACCATCGGGTCTTTGCGCCCCCACTGGTAATAAGTGTTGTCACCGGCAAGTGAGGCGATTATCCTCTGCTGGGTAAACGTGAGCTTTTTGTCGCCGATTTGTGTCACGGCGAGTTTGCCCCCCTTGTGGTCGGTGAGGTCAAATTCAAATTTTATCTTCATCGTGCGCTCGTCTTCACTGCCGTGGGCGTCACAGTAGCCGAGGGTTGACGGCGCGAATGTATAGGTGTTTCCGTCGTCGGCGCGCGACTTGATGCGGCCGGTGTCCCAGTTTTTCGTTGTGACCCAGATGTGCCAGCTCCACACGATGGTGTTGTCGGCATTGCGCACGGCGATAACGGCGTTGCCCTGCGCGATGGTGTGAGGGCTGACTCGGAAACTGATGTAGTCGCCTGTATCATCGAGTTTTACGAGGTCAATCAGTCCCGGGGAATCAGACCACAGCAGGAATGCGTCTTTCAGCGGTCCGGCCTGATCCTTGATATAAGGGGTTGTTATGTGCTTGTTATCGTGGTCGGCAAAGAATTTCATGCCGGGATGAGGATCGCCGCTGCCTTCGGCGCGGTTTATGGTGTAGGCACCGGCGTTGTTTGCGCCGTTTTTCAGCGAGTTGCCGTAGACGGTGCGGAATTTGTAGGTGCCGGGTTCATGAATCATGTAGCAGTTGGCCGATTCTGATTCCGACAGGTCTTTGATGTCGTTTCGCGGAGTGCGCGGGAAATCTTTCTGCAATGTGCTGCTGAACAGGGGTTGAGGCTGGAACAAGAGGGAGCCGGTCTTGGTCTCGGTGGTCCCTTTGGGGTCGAATGTGTCGTTGTCGCTGTTGGGCTCCCATGTGGCTTCCACCCAGTCGCCCGATGTCCCTGCGGCTGAGTAGATTTTGAACGGGACGGCGAGGTCTTTGGTTTCAGTGCCCTTTTGGGTGACGCGCACGAAGGCTGTCAGTTTGACGTTGCGGATTGCTCCAGAAAACGGGATGGAGTCTATCGGGAACTCATCTTCAGTGCCGTTTTTGACGAGTTTCACTATGGGAGTGACCACAACGCCTGTAGATGACACAGAGTAGGTGTAGAGTTTTCCTGACTCCCACGATTTTTTATTTCCGCCGATGGAGGCGGTGAGGGTCCGCTTGGTCTTGGTCAGACGGTCGGTAAATTCGATTTTCAGTGTAGCGTCGGCGGTCAGTTGCTGGGGAATCATAAAGAATGTGAGGCGGTCGTCGTTGCCGTCCGCGTCGTTGCCGCCGGCTATTGTCAGTCCGGGTGAGGAATATGGGTTTTCAGAGCTCTGATAGTCGAAATTCACGGCTGTGGCAACCGAGTAGGATGCTGACGGTGTGCCGCTGACTTCCCACTTCCCGGTCGATAGGGTCAGTGTCCCTGAGCCGTGAACTCCCGAGATGGTCACTCGCGTGATGTCGCCTGCAAGCATCGCGTCGCCGCTCCTGATGCTGATTGCGGCAAGGGCATGGCCGAATGATAGCTTGACGGTGGGAGAACCGGCGCCGTCAACGTCGGCTATGGCGGTCAGCAGGTCGGTCTGACCGGCTACATCGTCATTTACCGTAAATGTTATCGAGGGGTGGGAGCCGCTGTCGGAATGGGTGATGCCGTTTTCGGGGGTGGAGTAGGGGGCGTATGCCATGAAGCGGAGCCGTCCCGAGCCGGGCCAGTCAAGTTTGCCCGCCGGGGTCCATGTAGAGGCATTCAGGCTGACGGAGGTGTTGCAGGCAAAATTGGCGTTGAATCCCGTCAGGTCATCAGCGGGTGTGCTGTTGTCGTAGCAGATAGCCGACAGGCCGAATGATTTGGGGAAAGTCTCGGTGGTTGTCGAGACACCGCGCGACATCTCCGGTGTGGTTTCCGGGGTATAAGTGTCAAGATTTTCACTCTCCGAGACAAGATATAGCTGTTCTCCGAATCCGCTGTCATCAATTTCCTCGATGAGGATGTCGGTGGCATCGTTTCGCGAAGTCACATTGCCCTTGGTCCATGAGGATTCCAGTGTCACGTCAAAGGCCGGATGGCGCGTTATGCCGCCGGTGTCGATGACGGGGTTGTCTTCGCAGGACGACAATAGGAGCATCATTGCAGTTACGGCAAGTGATGCCGTGGGGGAAAATGTCGGGAAAGAAAAGCGTGTCATTGTCGGGGAGTGTATAAATGACGACGTATGGACATTTCCCGCTAAGGAAATCCATACGTCGTGGTATTATTTTAATCAGTTCATGTTGATGTTGCCGTTGGTCCATCCCGAGCCGTCGGCATTTTTCTCGTCTTCCCAGTCTACTACTGTGACAGTGAAAGTGATGGGGTTGTCAAGAACGGGGTCGCCGGGTTCTTTGCCTATGGGAGGATTTTCGATATATTTGTCGTCGGGATTTTCAGGTTCTACAGTCGGGTGGTCAGTGGGCGGGTATATGCCTGCACCGCTTGTTGCGCCGCAGAACGACAGGTTGTAGATGTAGCGTTTGCCGGGTTCCCATTTGGTATCGACGGGAACGCAACTGTAGCCATATTCATTGGGGTCGAAATTTCCGGTGTAGGGGAACATCTGATGGGTGTGCTTGTCGTTTTCTTCATCTGACTTGATGGAGGGGTCGGTTGTCTCGCCTTCATGGTAAGCACCGTCGTGGGTGGCTTCTACACGGCAGAGAAGGAGGATGTAGGCGCCTTTAAGCTTGTTGTCGCTATCTTCGTCGCCTGTCCATCCGGTGAGTTGCTGGGGGACGAGCAGGAGGTTGGACTGGGCTTTGGTAATGTCATCTTTTGATGGGTCAAAGTCAAACAAAGATGTCGAAGTGTGGTCTAGTTTCTTGGCCTCGGCATACTGCATTCCGTATGTAGCCTTGGTTGATGACGGATTCCACACAAGGTTGACACCGTTATCTGATGAAAGATTTCCCGATGCGGCGGGATTGACAATCCACGCGCCTTTTATTGTGATGGACTTGGATTCGTCGCCTTCGATACCTTCGGTTGCTCTCACGACAATCTGTGACAGGGCATGGTGGAATGACAAAGACACAGAGGTGCCGCTGAGGCGGTTAGCCGAGGTGTAGGCAACGATGAGGTCTTGCTGTTTCAGCGGGTCAATGTCGGGGGTGAAATTGCTGATTGAGAGCTTTTTGTTGTTCTTGCTGATGCTCTCTTTTTTTGCGCCCGAAACTGCCCAGAAGTTAAGCGTCTGAACATCAGACGGCCAGAAGATTGAGTGGTCGAATGCAAAGTATTCTTTGCCGTTGACTTTTGTGGCCGTGAGTCCGTCGATGAAAGCGGCACTTTCGGTAATGTCGGAGAACGCCCATACGTTGAAACTATTGAGGTTCTTCTCAGAGATGTTCTGGGCGCGGCTAACGTTGGTGTTGAACGTGATTTCAGGGCCGTAGTTGACCATCTCTACACTGTCTTCGGAACACGCGGTGGCCAGTAACATGACGGCCAGACCGAGGGATGAAACTTTTGTGTTCATTTGTGATGTGGTTTTAAACAGTTTATATAATTATGATAATGAAATTGCTTGTTATCGGTTATCAGTTCATGTCGATGTCGCAGTTGACATCTTCGAGCCATCCGTTGACTGTCGGTTTCATTCCGGTGCCGTCGGGTTCGGGAAGCACGATGCCGTCAATGCTGATTGTTATCCGTCTGGGGTCAGGGGCATCGTGAATCTGAGAAGTCACGTCGAAGTTGTAGTAGTGCATGTCCGACGTGTAGACGGTCAGGATGTGTTCCCTGAGAGGTGTCACGGGACAGTGGCCGAAAAGGGCGACTGTTCCCGATGCGGTCGTGGCATCGGTCATCGAGATCGGCAGCGGAACGGTAACCTCGTTGCCGGTGTGGGATTGTGTCGCCGGACTGAAACTTTCGGACATGGTTGACAGTGACGCGCTCAACCCGATGGCGTGGGAGAGGTTCTTGACCCCGGTCAGGATGACGGTATAGGTCGCGGTGGCTTCGACGGGGGTGAAGGTGAGCGATTGTCCGGCGCGGGAGGCTGCAATGGTTATGCCTTCTTTTTTATCGGACCACACCGGGTCGGGAGCCGCCTTGACCGGCTGGTCGCGGGTTGTTTCGTAACGTGGCGGGTCAGAGATGATTTCACGGCTCATGGGGGCAAGGATGTGCTCGTTGTCGGTCGACAGGGTGAAGTCGCGGAATGTGGTTCCGTTTTCAACTACAGTCTGTGTGCTTCCGTTGAACACGACCGCGTCAAAGTTTCCGGCAGGGACTCGGATGACAGAGCCGTTGATGTCGGCAAATTCATATCGCAGCGGCTTGTCTCCGTCGGTAGGGAACAGATACAGTACCATCGTGATGGGGTGGGCATCAGGTTGCGCGCTCCAGTCAAAATTTACATCCAGTTCCAGCCAGTGGGAGTGGTCATAGCAGAGGTCGCGGTGATTACACGACGACGTGAGTGTCACGGAGGCGGCGGCCGCCAGTGAGACAGCGCATGAGATGGCGAGTTTCTTAATCATCGGTTGCCTCCTTTCCCTGTTGTCGTGTTTACGTTGCCCGGTCCGATCAGCCATGTCAGGCCGATTTCGACCCGTGTCGGCCCGAACCACCTGCGGTTGTGGGTCGAGAGCAATACGTCGTGGGT
The DNA here is from genome assembly GCA_002494015.1 of Porphyromonadaceae bacterium UBA7042. GTDB lineage: Bacteria > Bacteroidota > Bacteroidia > Bacteroidales > Muribaculaceae > Duncaniella. The sequence continues at coordinate 16,245 of DLAR01000002.1, forward strand.
GTCGACCAGATGCTGTTTCAGGTATCGCCCCCATTGGTATCCGATCCCGATTGAGAAGTCGATGTTCAGACGGCGGGCCACGGGGAGGCTGTAGCCGTAGGTGATGCCGGCGGCATAGTTGAACTTGTCGCCGATGACCCCGGTGTGGGAGCGGCCAAATTGAATGTCATAGGTCACGATCGATGCGTAGACACCGATGCGGTGCCCTGCAAAGGTGTTGTCGCTTTTGCCGTGGCCAAGCTGCATGCGCATTTCAATGTCGCCTCCGTATATGCGCCAGTATCTTCGGTGCTGACGATTGTTCCACCATGCATACATCCAGTCGGCCCATACGGTAAACCGGTCGTTGAGACGGACGCCGATGCCGATGTTGGGGACCAAGGCGGCATCGTAGAGCATGTTGGTGCTTAAAATCAGGTGCGGGAAACCGTTTCTGTGGCTTGAAGTCATGGGGGTGTTCAGGCCGGTGTCGGTTGTAGCTGTGATAATGGATGAATTGTCAGTGGTTTCGCTGACTGAGTCGTCGGCAGTTATATCAGAGGTGTCGTTTTCAATGTCGGTATCTGACAGCGAGTTGTCAGCGGTGGCGGCGAGGCCGTCTCGTCGGAACGAGGCGCGAAATTCAGCATATCTCAAATCGGGCCATTCCGACGGGGATGCTGCGGCCGGAAGCGTAATCCGGTTTTTTGCGCCCGGGACGGGGCCGAGGATGCCTGAGAGTGCCGACAGTCTTTTCTCGGCCAGTTCCCTGTTAAATGATTCGCTCCCTTCGGGTGATGCCGAGCCGGTTATCACGATGTCGAGATTCAACAGTGAGTCAGATGCCGCGAGGAAGCTTTTCAGGCTGTCAAGACTGTTTTTGTTGTTGCGGAATGCCGGGTCAACGTGAAACGATGATTTGTGGAAATAAATTCGTTCTGAGAACGATTCATTGGCAGGTCCAGAGGCATAGGAAACTACCCCCCCCTGTAATAGGCATAAAATCAAGACTATAGCCGCGGCTATCGCCTTGCGGTAGTTGGGAAAAAGCAGGATATGACAATATAATGTACACTGATTTTCCATTTGGGTATGCTATATCAATCAATATTATATTTTAGTAAATTACGAAAGAAATGGTACTATGATGAAATTGTTTGAACTTTTTGAGAAGCGTTAAAAACTCATTCTGCCACTTGGGTCGGAATCGATATCCATCCTGTTTTTGATTGCGTTAAGAGATTTTTTTATTGGGTAACTCTACACTTTCCCCAAAAATCGTAATCATCTCAAAAATCGGTTGCGACTGTAGGCTGGTAAAATAGGTTAAAAAATACTTCTGTTCGTCGTGCAAAATTAGGTATAATTTTGCGATTCTACGCGTAAAAATTTAGTTAAAAAAACACTAATATAGTTGTTAATTGTGTTAATGCGGGTCTCTGTCCATAGATAAAGTCTTGTGTCAGGGGCATGATATAATATTTTTTTTGTTAAATTTGCATTTTAATGATATATAGTTGTTGTTAAACACCCTCTTAAATAATTGACCGTATGGCCGATAATCATTATGTATTTGGCATGCATATCAAGGTTCGGGATTATGAGGTAGATTCTCAGGGCATAGTCAATAATGCCAATTATCTTCATTATCTCGAAATGACGCGCCACGATTTTTGCGAGGAGGCGGGGACTACTTTCCGCGAGATGCAGGAGCATGGTCTGGACCCTGTCGTGAGGAAAGTTGAGATTGAATACATTTCGCCGCTGACCCTCGGGGAAACTATGGAGTCAAAGCTGTGGATGGAGCGCAACGGTGCCCGGTTTGTGTTCCATCAGGATATTTTCCATGCTGAGACTGGACGACCTGTAGTAAAGGCACTGGTGACAATCGTGTGTCTTGAAAACGGCCGGTTGACACGCGGCGACGTGCTTGCCGAGGCTTTCAAGTCTTATCTTTAATCCTCCACGGCTTAAAATGGACGACACATTGCTTTATCGCATCGCTTTCGCGTCGCTGCGCGGGATGAATCCGCAGCTTGCAAGGCAGATTCTCGGCCGTGCGGGCGGGGAAGATGCTTTTTTTAAGATGAGCGAGCGTGAGCTTTCGACGGTCATGGGGTTTGGCAACAAGCTCTTTGACCGGGAATACCGTGACCGGCTGCTCGCAGAAGCTGAGCGTGAGGTCATATTTGTTGAGACCAATCACATTGAGTCGGTATATTTTACTGACGATGAGTATCCGCAGCGGCTGTTGCAGTGTGACGATGCGCCGTTGATGCTTTACACGCTTGGGCGGTGTGACCTGAACAATGCGAGATTTGTGTCGGTTGTGGGGACTCGCCATGCCACGGTCTACGGTATCGATTTTACGGCCCGGCTTGTCGAGGGGCTGGCTCAGAGGATGGCCGACCCTCTCGTAATAGTCAGCGGCCTCGCCTATGGCATAGACATAGCCGCCCACAAGGCTGCTCTTGCATGTGGCATCCCCACCGTCGCCGTGCTTGCGCAGGGTCTTAACACGATTTATCCCCCGGTTCACCGGTCGACGGCTGCCGAGATCGCGCGCAGCGGAGGTATGCTGATGACCGATTACAGATCGGTCGACCGGTTGCACAAGGGCAATTTTCTCGCCCGCAACCGCATCGTGGCGGGGTTGAGCGACTGTCTTGTGGTTGTCGAGTCGGCCTCAAAGGGAGGCGCGCTTGTGACCGCCCGGATTGCGGCCGGTTACAGTCGAGATGTTTTTGCCGTTCCCGGACGCATCAGCGACCGTTACAGCGAGGGTTGCAACCGGCTGATATATAATAATGTGGCTCAGCTGGTAACGTCGCCTGAAGATATACTTGGCGCGATGGGGTGGCCTGAAAAGGAACAGGAAGGGCAGCAAGGTTCGCTTTTTGTCGAGCTTGCACCCGATGAGGAAAAAGTCATCGATGTGATTCGCCGTAAGGGAGATGCCCGGCTTGCCGAGATTTCGGCCGAGGTCGAGGTTCCCGTTTCCCGCCTGATGGGGATGCTTGTCGACCTTGAGTTCCGCAATCTGTTGCTTTCGATGCCGGGAGGCCGTTACCGGTTGCAATAATAATATAATGATATGTTGTAAAATATATTATTGAACTTTTTAGCTTGAGAGTTATTAACCTAATTAGATACCTAACGCTATAATTAGAAATTATGGAAAAGAAAATAATCGCTCCGTCAGAGCTTATAATCAACCCCGACGGGTCAGTGTTTCACCTTCATTTGCGTCCCGAGCAGCTGACTGACCGTGTAATCCTTGTCGGCGACCCGGCCCGTGTCAATATGGTCGCGTCATTCTTTGACACAACCGATTATGAAGTGTCGTCGCGCGAGTTTCACACAATCGGTGGCACGTTTAACGGAAAACCCATCATGTGCCTTTCCCACGGAATCGGGCCCGACAATATTGACATCGTCATCAACGAGCTTGACGCGCTGGCCAATATCGATTTTGAAACACGCGAGGTCAGGAACCGCAAGCGTCGCCTGACGCTGGTGCGCATCGGGACATCGGGCGCGCTTCAGCCCGAGTTGAAGATAGGGACGCCGGTAATCGCAGAGAAAGCGATAGGCTTTGACGGCGTGTTGAACTATTACGCAGGCCGCAACGAAGTCGCAGACTTGGAATTTGAACACTCGTTTTGCGATGCCGTGGGGTGGAATCCCCTTTGGGCCAAACCTTATGTCGTGAATGCCGACGAGGAACTGGTCGACCAGATAGGCCGCGACGACATGGTGAGGGGAAATACAATCTCGGCAGTGGGATTTTACGGGCCGCAGGGTCGCGAGCTGCGTCTGCCGCTTGCTAACCCTGACTTGAACAACCGTATCGAGGAGTTCCGTCACGAAGGCCGTAAGATAACCAATTACGAGATGGAGTCGGCCCCGTTGCAGGGTCTCGGACGCCTTATGGGTCACAGAGCCATGACGGTGTGCTCGATTATAGCCAACCGTATGCGCCATGATGCGACTCCCAACTATAAAACGGCCGTGCACGACCTGATCGGTACGGTGCTTGAGCGCATCTGACAGTGAACCATAATCTCTGTAAAGGCGTTTATCAGTAGAACTATTAACGTAAAATATACAGAGATTATGTCTACAAATGCTCAGAACATAGCCGATCGTGCCGCACAGTTGTCGGCACAGGCTGCAAAAGTAAGCGCCGAGGCAGGCACAGTGGCTGCAAAGGCTGAATTAGAAGCCGACAAGGAGACTGTTGCCGAAAAGGCTGCCGAGGTCAAGAGTAAGGTTGCCGATCGCGTGGCAGGCGCTCAGGATGCCATTGCCGACAAGGTGTCAGATGCCAAGGAGGCTATCGGTGACAAGGTCGATGACCTCAAAGAGAAGGCTGCTCCTATAATTGAAAAGGTCAAGGGAACCGCAGCCAATGCGCTTGACTCGGTTGCCGATGCGGTCTCAGGACTTGCCGATAAGTTGAAATCGTGACGATGTACCCGGGTGGTATAAAAAGAAAACGGTCTTTCAGCAAAGAAAGACCGTTTTCTTTTTATTGTGCGGTTTGTTTACATTTTTACAAGTTGTGATTCGATTTTGTCGAGATCTTCCCTGAGCTGTTTTTCGAGGGTCAGTCGCTCGTCGATATTTTTTATCGCGTGAAGTACTGTCGCGTGAGTGCGCGCGAGGCGGCTTCCGATTGCTTTGAGCGGCATCTTGGTGTGTTTTTTTGCAAGATACATGACCATCTGCCGTGCGTCGGAAATTTCGCGTTTACGCGACTTGGCAAAAATCTGGTCAGGGTCGATGTTGTAAAACTCGCTCACCTGACGGGCTATCATCTCAAAATTGACAGCTTTTTTATTGATTCTAACAGCGTTGGAGAGGACAGTGCGGGCAAGGTCAACCGTGATTTCCCGGTTTAGGAATGTGGCGTGGGCCAAGAGGGATACGACAATGCCTTCAAGCTCGCGGATAGAATCGGTTACGTTGGCAGCGATAAATTCCATCACTTCGGGCGGGAGCTGCAGTCCGTCGTGAGATGCTTTCTGTGACAGGACATCCTTGCGCAGCTCATAGTCGGGACGGCTTAGCTCGACGGTTGCGCCCCATTTGAAACGGGACAGCATACGGGCCTCCATGCCTTCCATCTGAGAGGGGCAGCAGTCGCTTGAAAGGATGAGCTGTTTCTGATTCTGATGGAGGTGGTTGAAGATGTGGAAGAATGTGTTCTGAGTGGCTGCCTTGCCGATGAGATCCTGAATGTCGTCGATAATCAGAACATCGATGCTCTGATAGAAATTGATGAAATCATTGATTTTGCCCTTGAAAGTCGCTGTGGTGAACTGGCTTTCAAAAAGGCGGGCGGTAATATAGAGTACGCGCGCGCGCGGGTTGCGCTCTTTTATGCGGATGCCGATAGCCTGAATGAGGTGGGTTTTGCCAACTCCGGTCGGGCCGTAGATGAACAACGGGTTATAGGTCTTGCATTTGGGGTTGTCGGCAATGGATTCGCCGATGGAGCGGGCAACCATGTTGCTTGCACTCGCGCAATAGTTCTCAAATGTATAGGTGGGGTTAAGCTGGGAGTCGATGTCACCGACCTGTTCTTGACGGAACGGGTTGACATAGGGGTCGGCTTGAGGCTTGACAGCGGGACTGGGCCTCTCGCTTTTCATCGTCACATTTGTTGACGGCTCGTTGCTGACTTGGTCGTATTTATAGTATAGTTCTACTCCCCTCCCGTAGACTTTGTTGATTGCAGCCGCTATGAGAGAGAGAAAGTGCTGTTCAAGATATTCGGCAAAGAACGGGGAGGGTACTCTGAGGGTCAGCGTGCTCGGCGTTCCTTTGTCAAAACTCTCAAGCGAGAGTGGCTTGAACCATGCGTTATATTGCTCAGCAGAAAGGTTGTCTTTTAGAAATTGTAGAAACCTATCCCACTGTTGGGGGGTGTTGGGATGCATAATTTATGTGATAGTTGACTAATCTTTTCAATGCAAATTTCCAATTTTTTTTTTATTAAACCAAGTGCGAAAATATTTGGAATTTGTAAATATTCTGCATTGATTTGTTATTCAGTATGTTATGCGTTTGTTAACTTCAAGTGCGGCTATAACTTTAGTATTTTGTGTTTATTCTGTTGGTTATTAGGCGTGTAGGCTGCAAGAGTTAACGTTAAGATAGAGGTGCTGTCTCGGGGTTGTGAACCGTAAACTCGTTGATTGACGGTATATTTCTCGATTATCGGCAAATTTGCCAGTCGTGGTGTTATTTAGAACGGTTCTAAATAACACCACGGCGCGGTTTAGTCTATTATAATCGGGGCAAAGAACTCAGGTCGGTGAAAGTCGGGTCGTTGTGTGAGCACGGGCGCCCAGCTGAGGAAATGCGGCTGCGAAGTCCCTGAGGCGCATTTATAGACGTTGCCCTTCATGTGTATAGGCTGGCCCTCATATTTCATCCCCATAAGTTCTATAGGGATTGCGGCAAGCAGATTCCATGTGAAAAGGCCCTCGATTTCTTCAAACGGTCTTGTCCCGCATGACGCATAACGTGATATGGTGGCTATTTCGTCGTCGGTAAGCGGGGTGGGGTCGCCTCCGGGGATGCGGTGTGCGGCGTTCACGGTGCCGATACAGTTGAATTCGAAATTCCAGTAACGCCCGTCGGAATTTTGCGGTTGCAGATATATTTGCACACACGAGTCGTCATGGACCTGTGTGTTGTTGGCATAGTTCACGGCCCGCAAATAGTTGCAGCGCACGAAAAAGTCGACATATATGAACTTGGCCGAATGGGCGACGGTGAAGGTGGTCAGGGGGTGGTAGGGGAATTCCTCGCTCCAGTTTCGTGACTCTACGGTGTGTCGCTCTCCTTGTAATTCGAGGCGGCTGAAAATGACATCGGTGTTGAGGAAATCAAGGTCGGGAATAAATGGGATGTGGAGGGGTTTATCCATGAAAGAAAAGATCTTTTATGCCGAAGGTCGCACCCACAGCCGCCATGATAATGAGTATGACCGCAATGATGCGGTTTATGAGCCACATGGAGCGGACGTTGAAGTGTGCCCTGACTTTGTTGACGAAATATGTTACAAATAGCCACCACAGCACGGCGCCGCCAAAGATGGAGATGTAGCCGGCGATATAGTGGTAGGCTTTAAATTCGGGGGCGAGGAAACTGAAACGGGCAAATAGTCCGATGATAAAGAAGAGAATCAGGGGATTGGAAAATGTGAACAGAAATCCTGTCCCGAAGTCTTTCCAATAGGTGGTCGCCGGGATTGACGGAGTGCGCAGCGAGCGCGACGGGTTGCTGCTGAACAGGTAGATTCCGTAGGCGAGAAGAACACCGCTTCCTATTATCTGAAGGAGGTTCTGGTTACTCTCGATAAAGTCTGTGACAAAGGATAGGCCGAGTCCTGTGAGCAGGCAGTAAATCAAGTCGCTCAGTGCTGCTCCCACGCCTGTGAAAAACGCGGGCCACCGACCCTTGTTGAGGGTGCGCTGGATGCAAAGCACTCCTATCGGCCCCATCGGAGCCGATACAAGGACTCCGATTAGGAGTCCGCGGAGCATTATGGCCAGCAAATCTATCATTGACTTGCAAAGTTATAAAATTCCACGATGCCGTGCAAAAAATTTTTGAGGTCGGCTGCGTTGTAAGATGTGCCGGTTTTAGGTATAGAGGCGGATGTGTTTAGCGGTTTATGAAAACGGTGCTATGTGGCAGCCTCTAAAAAAACTCGGAGGGATCGCGATGGCGCGGTCCCTCCGAGGATTGTATTGTTGAAGTGAGAAGAATTGTTATTCAGAAACTACTTCAAAAGGAATTTCTACAACAACGTCGCGGTGCAGCTTGATGGTAGCGGTGTATTCGCCCACTTCCTTAACAGAGTCTTTGAGGACGATGATTTTGCGGTCGATGTTGTGGCCGAGCTTTTCAAGGGCTTCGGCAATCTGGATATTGTTAACAGAACCAAAGATAGTGCCTGTCGAGCTGGTCTTGGCTCCGATTGTGAGCTTGACTCCTTCGAGCGCGGCTGCGGCAGCTTCGGCATCAGCTTTGATTTTTTCGAGCTTGTGAGCGCGCTGGCGCTGGTTTTCGGCAAGTACTTTAAGAGCCGAGGGAGTAGCGATGACGGCTTTGCCTTGGGGAATGAGGTAGTTGCGGCCGTAACCGTTCTTAACTTCGACTACGTCATCTTTGTAGCCAAGATTGGCGATGTCTTCTTTGAGGATAATCTTCATAGTTGTTCCTGAGCTTTTAAAGTTATTTCATCAAGTCGGTAACGTAGGGAAGAAGGGCGAGGTGACGGGCGCGTTTAACGGCCTGAGCGACACGACGCTGGAACTTCAGCGAGGTTCCGGTGATGCGGCGGGGAAGGATTTTGCCCTGCTCGTTGAGGAACTTCTTGAGGAATTCGGGATCCTTGTAGTCGATATATTTGATACCGCTTCTCTTGAAACGGCAATATTTTTTCTTCTTAACATCCACCGACAGGGGGGTAAGATAGCGAATTTCAGATTGTGTTGCCATTGTTTAGTTCTCCTTTACTTCTTCAGTGGTTGCATTTACTTTGTTAGCACGGGTGCTGCGACGTTTGGCGGCATATTCGGCTGCATACTTGTCAAGACGGAATGTGAGGAAGCGGATGACGCGTTCGTCACGACGGAAAGCGATGTCGAGTTTCTTTACAACATCGGGGTTTGCGTCAAATTCCACGAGGGTGTAGAAGCCGGTCGACTTCTTCTGAATGGGGTAGGCGAGCTTGCGGAGACCCCAGTTCTCCTCATTGACGATGGTGGCACCGTTGTCGGTGAGCACCTTCTCAAATTTTTCTACCGCTTCCTTCATCTGTGCATCAGACAAAACGGGAGTTAAAATGAAAACGGTTTCGTAATGATTCATTTGGTTGAATTTTTTGTAATTGGTTAAAATCGACCGCAAAGGTAATAAATTTTTAACAAACCTGCAAATTTCCCGGGATGGAAATTTTCGTGATTTTTGTATCGCGAAAACGGGTTTTGGATTTGACATCTGTTATGAAACACCCTCTGAAACTTGCCGGGCGGCAGATTTTGCATCTGCCGCCCGGGTTTTAAACTGTTTTTTAGGGGGTGTCGTCAGTGTTTTCTGTCCATCGAGTGCCATGCGTAGGCGATGTAGGCGAGGACAAAGGGGATAATCAGCGAGACATAGCTCATCGCTGTCAGTGTGAAGTGGGACGACGAGCTGTTGAAGATGGTCAGTGACGAGGAGGGGTCGGTCAGTGAGGGATAGTAGGGGGTGGAGTTGTATCCGGCAACCCAGAAGATGGTGAGGACGACAAGCACGGTGCCTGTTCCGGCCCACCAGATACCGCAGGTGTAATGGCGGCCAAAAGCCGACTTGCCTGTTCCCCATAAAACCATGACCACGCCGACGAGAAGGATTGCGGCACACCACCACATGTCGATGTAGTTGTGGAAATATTTGAACTCGACAAGCTCGAATGTCGAGCGGCCAGTCAGTTCCCCGTTCTTGACTGTCTGAAGACCGGCGGTGGTCAGCAGCAGAGCGAGGAACAAGAGGAAGAACACGACGAAAATCACGCCGTTGACAAGGACTCGTCGTTTGTTGCGGGCAAAGAACGCGTCGTCATCGGGGTGGTTGTTGAGGAAGTAGAGCGCGGCGAGTGTGCGCGCGAGGAAAAGAACGGCTAAACCGAGCACGAGGTTTTTCCAGTAAAAAATGGCTTCAAGCCCGTGGGTGGGGGCCCATACCGAGATTACCGGCGCGCCGGCATCAAGGATGTTGCCCTTTGAGACGCTGAACTCTGCGCCGAAGAAGAACATCCCGACGGCGACACCGAGGAGTATGCATCCGAGGCAGCCGTTGAGAAAGAGGAAAGTGTCGTAGGTGCGTGTGCCGAAAAGATTGCCCGGTTTGCGCCGGAACTCATAGCTGACAGCCTGCAGAACGAAGCTGATCAGTATCAGCATCCACAACCAGTAGGCTCCGCCGAAACTGGTGGAATAGAACAGTGGAAATGATGCGAAAAACGCGCCGCCAAACACAACGAGGGTCGTAAAAGTCAGCTCCCATTTGTGGCCGAGCGACGATATCATCTTGCCTGACTCGTCAGATGTCCCGGGGACTGATAACAGCATGGTTTGGCCTCCTTGCACAAATAGCATGAACACCAACAAGGCTCCCAGAACCGAGATGAGCAGCCACCAATATATCTGTAATGTTTCTAATGCAATCATGTTTATATATAATATATGTGTTAATACTCGGTATTGTCAACGGCTTGCTTGTCGTCAATGTCGGTGGTATTGCTTTCCTTGCCGATAAAGCGAATCATAATGACGGCTTCGGCTGCCAGAAGGCAGGTAAATACTACAGCAAACATCCAGAATGTCAATTGCACGCTTCCGGTGCTGACTGCCGACACAGCGGCGCGGGTGGGCATAAGTCCCTCGATAATCCACGGCTGTCGGCCCACTTCGGCTGTAACCCAGCCGGCTTGTGAGCAAATCCATACAACGGCTACCGATAGAATCGAAGTCCACAGCAGCGACTTGTGGTTCCACCACAGGGGACGGCGGTACACGGCATAAACCGCTAAGATGAGGAACAGGAACAGGTAACCGCCGAAGATGACCATGATGTGGAACGAGTAGAATGTCATGCCGACAGGGGGTACGGCCTCGTCGACTGAGTCAAGGTATCCGTAGCCAAAATAGGGGTAGCTGGCTTTCAGGTCGGCGCGGGCGCTTTCCATCGCCTCCTCGTCACCGGCGGTCATCGCGCGGTCAAACGCTCGCAGGGCCTCGTGGGCCTGTTTGCCCATCGCGATGCGTTCGGCATAGGATACTGTCTTTACCGTGTCGCCATCAGCGGTGATTTCGCGGCCATCGATAAGGTCGTTGATGCCGGGGACAAATCCATGAATGTCATGGGTGGCGAGAAACGACAGCCCGTAGGGGATGGCGATTTTGAACAGGTAGGGGTCTTTGTCATCGGTGCGCTCCTTGGACGGGTCAAGGATGCCGATACCGACTATCTCCTGATCGCGGCCGCCATCATACAGGCCCTCCATTGCGGCAAGTTTCATGGGCTGCACACGGGCGACATCGACTGCCGAGCCGTCGCCTGACCACAATGTCAGAATCATTCCGACAATGCCTACCCATCCTGACACTTTTATTGATTTTAACGCCAAGTCGCGGCGTGTGTTTTTCAACAGGAACCATGCGCTTACCCCGATGACGAAGACGGCGGCCAAAACCCATCCGTCAAACACCGCGTGGAGGAACTTGTGGATGGCGACGGGCGAAAATGCAACCGCCCAAAAATCGTCCATCACGTTGCGCATCTGTGCCGGGTCAAACTCCATCCCGACAGGGTATTGCATCCAAGCGTTGGCAACGAGGATCCACAGTGCCGAAATCGAGGCGCCGAGAGCAGTGAGCCATGTGGACGCAAGATGGAAACCGGGAGAGACTTTTTTCCACCCGAAGAACATGATGGCCACAAAAGTCGCTTCCATGAAGAAAGCGAGAAGTCCCTCGATGGCAAGCGGCGCGCCAAAAATGTCGCCGACAAACCAGCTGTAATTGCTCCAGTTGGTGCCGAACTCGAATTCCAGAATAATTCCGGTGGCCACGCCCATAGCGAAGTTGATGCCGAACAACGTCATCCAGAATTTGGTTATTACAAGCCATTTTTCACTGCGGGTTTTGAAATAGATGGTCTCCATTATTCCCACAATGACCGACAGGCCCAGCGTGAGGGGTACAAACAGCCAGTGGTACATTGCTGTCAGGGCAAACTGCGCCCTTGACCAGTCGACCACGCTCATTAAGTCATTCATAAACAGATCAGATTTATTTGTTAGTTGGGATTAGTTAAAAACGTGGGGCACTTATCTTCGGTCGAGCAGAGAGGAACGCACTGCTGCCGCACGGTCCCGGTCGTTGTCATAGTCTCGCCGGAGGATATCGGGGAAGAAAAATATCTTGAATATGAAAAATATAATAAACAGTTTTATCAGTATAAGCAGCCACAATCTGCGTCCGATCGTCATCGACCGGAAGCCGTCGCGGTAGAAGCGGAAGACCCGCATCGGCAAGGATGTCATCGTCGGTATGTCGGGGTGGTTTTCTTTCATAACATGCCTCCTGAGTATGCAAATGTCGCAAAATTATTGTAATAAGACAATAAAAACAGAAAAAAGGCACTTTTAAGAATGAATTTTTATCTGCCTCATGATGTCGCGGGCTACAGATGACTCGGTATTGGGTCCGATAGTGCGTGTGGCGGCGGCTATTAGTTCAGGCACGGCATTGGCTACGGCAACCCCTTCGTCGGCAATCTGCATCATTGACAGGTCGTTCAGGTTGTCGCCATAAACGGTTATGCCTGTTGCCCCGAGAGAGTCGGCAAGCCTCTTGACGGCCGCGGCCTTTGACACTCCCGGTCCGAAGATTTCAATATAGGCGAGATCGTGATTGAAAATGTCATTATAATAGGACACGGAACATCTTTTGTCAGTTTTTAGCTGACGGGCCACGGGGTCGAGCCGGTCACGAGGCCCCATTGCAAAAATGAGTATTGTGCCCGGGATGGGGTATTCGGCACCCCGGGTGGAGTCGAGGCAGAAATGCTTTAACTGTAGGCCGCGCCGGTCGTCGACAAAGCGTTGTTCGGCATTGGTGAGTATTCCGTTGTGATAAACAGTCATGACTGATCCTTCGGCAGGCAATACATATATAAAAGGATTTATCTTGTTTCGCGCAAAGAGGGGCATGATGTCGGTAATCGCTTCCGAGGTGACAAGTGTGGGAGCTATATACCGTTTTTCTTTGCGGTCCCACATCGCGGCGCCGGTCATGACAATTGCCGGAATGGATGTTGCTGTTTCACAAAGCAATGGCTCTACAGTAGCCGGTGTGCGTGCTGTAGCGACAGTGATGAGCGCGCCTTCGCGCGATAATGAAGATATGATATCGGCACTTTCCTGACTCACTTTGCTGTCTGCGTTGAGAAGTGTGCCGTCAAGATCGGTTACAAAAAGATGTTTTTTATCCATTGTTTTGTTCCGTTTTAATATTTATACAAAAATACAACAAAATATCGCTATGAAAGATTAACGCCGGGATAATTGTTATAAAAGAGGGGATAAACGTCGGAATTTGGGGGTTGAATGTTGTAGTGAGATGTGAAACTTTGTTAATAATTCGTTTAGAATAGTGCGTATGTCAAAAATTAGTTCTACATTTGCATGTGTGTTTTTCATAGTATTAGATTAAGATAAAGGTTTAAAAGGAAAAGAGTCGTCGTGAGACGACTCTTTTTTTGTTTTTATATAAAGTGTAACGTATTGATTTATAGCGGTATGGGTGTGCAGTGCGGAGTCAATGGCTTGTTTTGCGCAATTTTTGTCATAATCATGCTTGCGAGATGTCACTTTTTGTTGTTACATTTGCTGTCAAGAACTAATCAGAAAAAGATAATGGATAATTTTACATTCTACAGTCCGACCAAGTATGTCTTTGGTCGCGGTGTCGAGTCTCAGGCGGGGGCATTGACGGCCTCGATGGTGGGACGGAAAGTTTTGCTGGTCTACGGCATGGGGTCGGTTGTGAAGTCAGGATTGCTCGACCGTGTTAAAAAGTCTCTTGATGAATCGGGTGTGGTCTATCATGAGTTTGGCGGCATAAAACCCAATCCTACCGATGACCGCGTATATGAAGGTATCGATATTGTCCGTCGCGAGGGTCTTGACGGACTGCTTGCCGTCGGGGGCGGCAGTGCCATTGACACGGCCAAGGCGATTGCCTGCGGTGTTCCTTACAGCGGTGATTTTTGGGATTTTTATGCCGGCAAAAAGGTCGTGGAAACAGCATTGCCGGTCGGGGTGGTGCTGACCATACCGGCTGCCGGGAGCGAAGGGTCGGGCAACTCGGTAATAACCAAGATAGACGGGATGCACAAAATCAGCCTGCGCACCGAGGTCGCCCTTCGCCCCAAGTTTGCGCTGATGAACCCCGAGCTGACATTCACGTTGCCGCCTTATCAGACCGCGAGTGGAATTGCCGACATGATGGCCCACATTTTTGAGCGATATTTCACGATGACACCCGAGGTCGAGATTACTGACCGCGTAGCCGAAGGCGTGTTGATGGCGATTGTCGAAGAATCACCCAAAGTAATGGCTAATCCTGAAGATTACGAGGCACGCGCCAATATAATGTGGAGTGGAACGCTCGCCCATAACGGCATCTGCGGCACGGGCCGTCGCGAAGACTGGGTCAGCCATTTCATGGAGCATGAGATAAGCTCGGTCTACGGGGTCACCCACGGAGCCGGTCTGGCCGTCATACTTCCCGCATGGATGACTTTCATGGCCCATCACAACCCGTTTAAAGTGGCTCAGATGGCCCGCAGGGTGTTCGGGGTGGAAAACCATGATGACCATTCGGCGGCTCTGGAAGGCATATCTTGCCTGAAAGCCTTCTTTGGTTCTTTGGGACTGCCTGTGACATTTGCCGAGCTGGGGATAGAAAACCCCGACATAAAGCTGCTTGTTAAAAAGTTGCATGAGAACAAGGGTGATGTCATTGGCGGCTATTATCGCCTGACGGCAGTCGAGACCGCCGAAATATACCGCCTTGCACTATAAACAGTTCTGAGAGAAGGGTTGCAAGACTCAGTTTTGCAACCCTTCTCTTTATCTCCATGTCAGTCGAGCAGTTTCAAGTCAGATACTTGCAGGTGATAGATGCTGATATAGTCCTTGTCGGTATTGTCAAAGCGGGATTGGATGCGGTTTCGAAAATTTTCTATCTGCTCGTCAAATGAATGGATGTCCCGCTGGTTGCGCGTGATTTTGGCGTAAGGGCAAGGGGGTGTTGCCACCGTGTCGAGCAACACGTTGTTCCGGCAAAGGACTGCCTTCCGGGCAGCATGGCTCTCCACAATCTGACCGAGAGTACTTTCATCAATTCTCATTTCTCTCAGGATGCCTGTCATCGTCACCGTGTGCCCCTCGATTGATTTCGGAAACGCGCCTCCGAGATATGCGGTCGACTCGCAGGTTAGCAGGAATGAATCAGTTTCGGCGGCAAGAAATGCGCGTCTTTTCCCGTGGGGGCATACATGGATGCACCGGCCGGTAATGATGACTTCCTTGTTGACAAACGAATCGGGATGTGCGATAAATGAATTGATTTCACATATTATAGTGTCATCGGCACTCCCTTCGCTGATATTCCTGCTGCGGTTGCTCATGTGGCCGCATGAAATGGTCATGGGGATTGTCGCAAGCAGGATGGCTATAAGCGTCAAATAAGCATTTTTCATTAATCAAATTATTCTTTAGGGTGCAAATGTAACATCTTTGCGGCTCGTTTGCAAAAAAACGGAGGCTGTTGTTGGGGTGGTTCTCATTTTTTATTGTAAATTTGCAACTCAATTGAACACAACTGTCATGATAGATAAGATAAATGAACTGAAAGAACGCATTGTCTCGCTGAACGCGTCGTCTCTCGAAGAAGTTGAGGCATTGCGCATCAAGTATTTGAGTAAGAAAGGCGAAGTTTCGGCTTTGTTCAATGATTTCAAAAGTGTGGCACCTGAACAGAAACGCACAGTAGGGCAGGCACTGAACGAGCTTAAAAATATGGCTACCGAGCGCATCGCCGCCCTTCGCGAGGCTTTGGAAACATCTGACAGCGCAGCCGATGACCTTGACCTCACCCGCACGGCAGCCCCGCTCCCTCTCGGCACCCGTCACCCGCTTTCGTTAGTGCGTGACGAGATTGTGGCTATTTTTTCGCGTCTTGGGTTTACGGTTGCCGAAGGCCCTGAAATCGAGGATGACTGGCATGTGTTCTCATCGCTCAATTTCGCTGCCGACCATCCTGCCCGCGACATGCAGGACACCTTCTTTATAAACCGCACCCCCGACGTGTTGTTGCGCACCCACACATCCTCGGTTCAGTCTCGGGTGATGGAGCGCACCCAGCCGCCAATCCGCATCATCTGCCCGGGCCGTGTCTACCGCAACGAGGCCATTTCGGCCCGCGCCCACTGCTTCTTCCATCAGGTCGAGGCTCTTTATGTCGATAAAAATGTATCGTTTGCCGACCTTCGCCAGACGCTTCTTTATTTTGCCCGCGAGATGTTTGGTCCCGAGACAAAGATTCGTCTCCGACCCAGTTATTTCCCGTTCACCGAGCCGTCGGCCGAAATGGACATCTCCTGCAATCTCTGTGGCGGCAAAGGCTGCTCGTTCTGCAAGCACACCGGCTGGGTGGAAATTCTCGGATGCGGCATGGTCGACCCCAATGTCCTCCGCGCTTGCGGTATAGACCCCGATGTCTATTCGGGATTCGCACTCGGAATGGGTATCGAGCGCATAACCAACTTGAAATATCAGGTCAAAGATTTGCGCATGTTCTCAGAGAACGATGTGCGTTTTCTTGAGGAATTTACAGCCGCGCATTAATGTCGCCGTTCTCGCTCACTAATATTCTTCTTGTAGCTTCGGGCGGTGCCGTAGGGTGCCTGTTGCGCTACTATTTTCAGGAAGTAAACTTCTTCCATGCCGATGAGTATTACTTCACGGTCGGAATCAACATAACCGGTTGCTGCATGATGGGAATCCTGTGGGCGCTGTTCGATCACTTTGGTGTCGCTACCGGCTGGCGGTTGTTTCTGCTGACCGGCGTGCTCGGCGGCTACACGACCTACTCGGCTTTCACGCTTGATGCCTTGTTGCTGCTGCATGACCGCCTGACGCTGAGGTTTCTCTTTTATGTTGCCATGACGTTTGCGGGTGGCCTTTTAGGATGTGCCGCCGGATTATACGGGACAGAAAAATTACTCAAGATATTCGGGTGAAAATGACTGTAAAAGAACGATATGAGCGAGTGATAGAATGGTTCAGCCGCGAGATGCCCGTGGCTGAGACCGAGCTCAATTATGACAACCCCTATCAATTGCTTGTGGCTGTTATCCTGTCGGCACAGTGTACTGACAAGCGGGTAAACATGATTACGCCCGCGTTGTTTGAGGCGTTTCCCACCCCCGAGTCTATGGCCGCTGCCACTGCCGAGGAGATATTCCCTTATATCAAGTCGTGTTCTTACCCCAATAACAAGAGCCGTTCCCTTGCGGGGATGGCGCGCAGGCTTGTCGAGGAATTCGGTGGCGAAGTGCCGTCTGACCTTGACGCGCTGATGTCGCTGCCCGGGGTGGGGCGCAAGACCGCCAACGTGATTCTCGCCGTAGTCTATAACAGGTCGACGATGGCTGTGGACACCCATGTGTTCCGCGTCAGCGAGCGCATTGGACTCACGACAGGCAGTAAGAATCCACTGGCAACCGAGAAAACGCTTGTCAGGCATATTCCCGATGAGATTATTCCATTGGCCCACCACTGGCTTATTCTTCACGGACGCTACGTCTGCAAGGCGCGTCGTCCTGACTGCCTTAATTGCGGGCTGACTTCGGTGTGCCGGTTTTATCAGAAAGAAACCAAAAAGAAAAATTAAAACGTGGATTCCACATTTATATATATAATAGAAGTACTCGGCACCCTCGCCTTCGGTATAAGCGGAATCCGCCTTGCCGCCACGAAACATTTTGACTGGTTCGGCGCCTATACCGTAGGGCTTGTCACAGCCATTGGCGGCGGCACGTTGCGTGACGTCCTTCTTGACATTCCTGTCTTCTGGATGCAGAACTGGCTTTATCTTGCAGTGACGGGACTGGCGTTTCTGATAGTGGTCCTTTTCAGGCAGGTGCTGACATCCGGTTCCAAGTCGTTGTTTATATTCGACTCGATTGGACTGGCACTGTTTGTCGTTATCGGTATTCAGAAAACGATATTTGCCGGTTATCCGATGTGGGTTGCGATTGTGATGGGCATTATAACAGGGTCCTTCGGAGGAGTCGTGCGTGACATCCTGATTAATGTCGAGCCGCTTTTTTTTCGCAAAGATATTTACGCGACAGCCTGTATGGCCGGAGGTATTGTTTACTGGGCAATCATGCTCCTTGGCGGAAACCCTATCTTGCAACAATCGGCTTGTGCCGTAGTGATTATAGCATTGCGCATAGGGGCCATACGTTACGGATGGCACCTGCCGCAGTTGAAAGGGGAAAATGAAGATGATTCCGGCCGGATGATAGTTGATAAAAAAGATTAACCTTAAAACCTTAAAACAATGGCAACCATGTCAATAAATGTGCAAAGTGATGATATAAAGCAGTTTATACGCTATATAATAGTGGGGGTGATGAATACGCTTGTTACCCTTGCTGTTATTTATGTGTGCAAGTCGCTCTTGGAGGTCAACATGTGGATTTCCAATGCTCTCGGTTATATTGCCGGGGTAATAAACTCGTTTATGTGGAACAAGATGTGGGTTTTTCAGTCATCATCTACCAACTACCGGGGAGAGGCATTGCGCTTTGCCATCGGATTCATGCTGTGCTACGGCCTCCAGTTCCTTGCGACTTGGCTGCTCAACTCGGTCATGGGAAGTGTCGAATGGGATATTCTCGGCGTGACTGTAATCAGCGGATACGGTGTGGCAACACTTCTCGGAATGGTCATCTATACCCTTGCCAACTTTGTTTACAATCGAGTCGTAACCTTCAAATAAGAGGGCGTTTCATAACAAATGTTAAATCCAAAGCCCGTTTTCACGCGTCGGATTTCGTCATGAAT
>DLAR01000035.1 GCA_002494015.1 Porphyromonadaceae bacterium UBA7042
ATTACACCTCGGTCACATAGCCCCAGCTATGCTCCCTCTGTGCAATAACGAGTTAACTGAAAGATGCTACCACTTTGGATTAACATTTGTTATTAAACAACCTCTAAACCTTAAACCCAAACCCTAAACCTGACTTGGCCCGTTACCTGACTATCGAGCAACCATCCGAGGCCGTTTTCCGCGAGAAAATGAGCCGCTTCCTCTCATTTGCCTTTCCCGTTTCTTCGGCAGCCGAGGCAAAAGAGACAATCGCGCTCGTAGCCAACGAGTATCATGATGCCCGGCACGTCTGCTGGGCCTACATGATTGGGGCCGACCGCCTTGAATACCTGTCGACCGACAACGGCGAACCATCCGGCACCGCCGGGAAACCGATTCTCGGACAAATCAACTCATTCAACCTAACCAACATCGTCATAATCGTCGTGCGCTACTTTGGCGGCATAAAACTCGGCACGTCAGGACTCATCGCCGCCTACCGCGAGGCCGCCCGTCAGGCTATCGAGGCCGCTACTATAATCGAAGGGCGAGAAATGACAACCCTCACCGTCACCTTCCCCTACCTCGCCATGAACGACGTGATGCGTCTCATTAAAAACGAAAACCTGAAAATCACATCACAGGAATTTGACAACACCTGCCGCATCACCCTATTCCTGCCCCTCGACCTCCTCCCCGCCGTCTCATCCCGTTTCAACGACATCTCGGGTACTTCTGTTGTCTGAAAAATTGTTCTATTTTTAACTTTTCGACAAATAAATTATCTTTTATTGTCGAATTTCAAATAATTATTTATACCTTTACGGCGGATACGCACACTAACCAACACATTTATGATATGAAAAAGTTATTTATTTCCCTCATCACAGTCCTCGCATGTTTCGCCGGGGCAAATGCCCAAAACGTAGTCAACAACCCTGACAACCGTCCATACTTTGGACTCCGCGCCGGTCTCGACATCGCCTGTCCCGGGGATGTAAAGTCTGACGGAATCGGTATTGATGGCTATAAGAACGGTGCCGGATTCCACGCAGGGGTTATTTACAACCTCCCCGTGGTAGCCAACTTCTATGTTGAACCCGGCCTCAGCCTTTACTACAACACCTATTCTTACAACAATGACATTTTAGATGCTCTCGATTGGTCAAGCGCATCTATCCGTAAATTTGGTTTCCGCATCCCCGTTATGGCCGGATACCACTTTGACTTCACTCCCGACATCCGACTCCATGTCTTCACCGGGCCTGAGCTTGAAATCGGTTGCATAGCTAAAGCCCATGTCAAAGCCGGTGGCATCAGCGAGTCAGAAAGCGTCTATGGCGACGAAGGCAACATGAAACGTTTCAACTGCCTATGGGACTTCGGAGTTGCTCTCTCCTATCAGAAATTCCAGATCGGTTTCACCGGCGGCATCGGCATGGTCAACATGATTGATGAATCTGACGTGACATTCCACGAAAACCGCGTCTCCATCTCCCTCGGCTACAACTTCTAATACCCTCCCCAACAACAAGAACGCGAGAGACGGCAACATGCCGACTCTCGCGTTCTTGCATTTTTTTACATCTCTCCTTTTATCCGTGTTTGTCCATGCCACGCGATTTATCGCGTGAGAAAGCGACCTCGCGGGCCATGCAGTCAATAATCTCAGGAGTAACTGCGACGTAATCCTCCCTGCGCGGGGTGACGAGATAACCCGCCATCTCGACCGAGGCCGGACTCAGCAGCATCTCCCCCTCGCCGGTTCCATAGAACGACGGGCGGTGACACTTACGCCTGACAATGTCGATAACAAGCTGTCCCGCGACACGGTCTCGGTAACAGAGGATATTCACCATCTCTCCACGCGGCTGACCGATTGATTCAAGATACAGCTCGGCTTGACCGACAGCTGCGGCATCGTCAATGACCTCAATCTTATGACACTCGACACTGATGTGCGGCTCAAACGGCGCAGCCTGAAAATGGAAATGATCTGGGGCCGACGCACCACAACGCGCCCCGTTGAAAAACACGGTATATCCGTCGAGCATACGCGCGAGCGCAATCATGTCGCCGATGCGCCCCGAAATATCCTGCGGCGTGTGGCTCGTCGCCGCGATTGTGAAATGCCTGTCAAATATCGGGAACGGATTGACAAGTATCTCATACCCGCGCCACGACAATGCCCGCTGCTCGGATGGACGGTTGGCTGCACACAGAAAACATGGGCGCAAGGCAATCGACCCGGCATCGGTCTTGGCATTGGACGAGGCTGCGCGTGCGGGATTGAACAAGACCGTCATCTCCCCCACCCGCTTTGTCAGGCACCGCGCCAAGTCGGCATAATTACGCTCCGCAAGTGGCCACGCCGCTACCTGTTCCTTAAAAAAGACTTCTGTCTCGCTGACGGTCATTTATTATTCCTGTTAAGATTCATGCGGGCCTGCAACTCGACACTACGCAACCAGTCCTTGTAGCTGTTATTGGCGTTCAGGCGGTCGCGGCTCAGTCCGTGGTCGGTATTGCCAGTCCACCGACGGCACATGTAAAGCGAGTCATAGATGCGCCCGAGACGGTAACGGCGCGAAATGGCGAGTCCCATAGCATAGTCCTCACCATAGGAGACATCCGGAAACCCGATTGCCCGCGCCACAGGTGTGAAAAACGCGCGTGGCGCACCCAGTCCGTTGATGCGCAACGCATTGTTATGACCGTTTTCGTCACTCCACTCGCGATGGTCGATTAGGCCGGGAGGGATGACATTGCGGTCAAAGTCGGTCAGCGTGTAGCTCCCGACAACCATCCCGTATCCGCCCTCGCGGAATCTGTCGACAACCCTCTGCAATACCGTCTCGTCGCTATACACGTCGTCGCTGTCAAGCTGCACGGCAAACCGACCACAGAAGTTGGCATTTATTCCCTTGTTCCAGCAACCGCCGATGCCTAAATGCTCATTCTGACCGACATTGATTACCCGCAGAGCCGGAATTTCATTCTGCAACCGTGCAAGCAGCTCGGTTGTGCCGTCGGTACTCTGATTGTCAATCACAATTATGTTATAGGTAAAATCTGTCACCTGTGAGGCCGCACTCCTGACAGCGTCGGCAACCGTCGTGACACGGTTTCGCACCGGGATAATCACCGATGCCTCGACCGGGAAATTTCCGGTGGTGACATCGACTTTTTCCAGTGACGACGAGGGTATATACCCACCGGCTGACTTCAGCCACGCGGTGAACGCCCGCTCCATCTCGACCTGCGACGCACGGTTGCGCGGGTCGACATAGGAAAACTGCGCCTCTCCGCCGCCAACTCCATCATCTTGCGGCTCCATCACCTCGTAAAGCGGTTCGGGAATGTGCACCAAGTCTCCTTTTAGAGACAGCCGTAGCCGCAGGTCATACCATCCCGCAGCCTCGTAATCATCGGTCATCTCATTGACTGTCTCGACAAGTAGTGCTGTATTGACCATAACAGAGTGACCGAAGTCAAAGTCATCCCTGACCGACCCCGTGCGGTAGTCATTGACCCGAAACAACTCTCCGGCCATGAAAAAATCGCTGTAAACCGCAGCAGCGCCTGTTTCGTTAAGGACATGCGACATGCGCGGCGACGGTACTGAAACATCATCGCCCGTCAAGACAATAAGCGTCATGTCACAGCCTGACTCACGCGCCCCTTCGGCAATCAGTCTCATCCGCGCCGTCGACAGCAGCGGCAAGCCCCCCTCGGGGTAGGCTATATATACGGTATCGGTCATCTTCTTTTCTTTTTGGATGATTTTTTACTCTTTTTCTTTTTAGAATTTTTCTTGCTCTTGGAAGCTGTGGCAGTAGTTTTCTTTGCCGGAGCCTGTTTCACGACAGGAGCCTTGTGACCCGACGCGGTAAAGAACTGCAAAATCTGCCCCATCAGCTTATCACGGCTGCGCTCACCCATGATAGTCTCAAACGGGAAACCCATAGTCACCGCGCGGTGAGTCCCGGGATCATAAGCCGTCGCAGCTATGTAGTCATTCTCGGTGTAGCGCAATATCGCTTCTCCCGCCGGTGATACAGGATAGAACGAGTCGGGCGACTCCACGGCATAGCATTCGGCATTAAGCTCGGTGGTAAAATCGTAGGTCCCTGTTGAAAACTCAGGGAACCGGGACTTTACTTCCTTTACGCTCCCGATATCGGTCGCCTTGCCGGTGCGCCACCCCATCCCGAGTACCCGCGACGCGAAACGGCTGTCGCGCTCACGGTCGTTGCCCGAGCTGTGGGGGTTGTCGAAGAAATCGGTAGCGACATACGCTCCCGAGACCATAAGGCATCCCCCACGGTCGGCAAGCACTGACAACCGCCGTTGCAACGTGTCAGGGATAGCCTTGAATCGTGACCCGAATCGCCCGCTGCCGGTCTTTATCTCTTTCTGCTTGCCGAGAATCAGGTCTACTATCTTTACGTTGTCATACCCGTTGGCGAGATAACCGCCAAGACTGGTCGAGACAAACGAATAACCGGCTGCCGCAATGGCCCGGCCGTGGACGGCAGGGTAATCAAACGTGTTTCCGGCCATGACGCGGGTCTCCATGTCGGCACGGCTTGCACCGAATCCGGGCGAGTCATCGCTGGTCCACGCTATACACTTGCGCATCTCGGTCTGCTCTCCCGTATAGGAAATATCACGGATATAGGGCACACCGTGATCCGAGGCATAGTCAAACCCTCCCGTGCGATTCCCCGGCACAGCCTCGTCGGGACCCGACACTCGGGTGAAGCCGTTGATGACGAGCACCTGCGGCTTGCCACCGCCGCGATTGCACAACGACAGTGTTTCCGACGGGAACCCGGTCCCGCCCTTGTTGGCGGCGACCACCTTGTAGGAATATATTTTGTCATCCTCCACCGTCACCGGGAGATAGCTCTCGTCGATGACCGCATACTCGGCAAACACGCCGTCATCGACACGCTCATAGACGATATAGTAATCAGCAGTGGCCGAAGGTTCCGACCGGTCGACAGTCGGTTTCCACGACAGAATATAATCCTTGCCGCTCCCCGTTATGGCAAAATCCTTGACCGGCAGCGGCTGAACCACATAGTCCCGCCCGTCGCGGGCCGCGAGGAATTTGAGCATACCTTTATATATTGCCCTCGACACGGTGAAACGGAACGCAGGGTCAAGGCCGTAACGCATATCGGCAAGATTCTGATGGCTCATCAGTTCAAGCAGCATCGCAGGCACCTCGGGTTCGCGCGCCTCGTGATAACTTTTGTCGCGCAACTTCCGCTGGGTCCAATCGGGTTCCCATTGCGAGCGGATGTCATCCATCAAGGTTGCTGTGACTGTATTGGCGAGTTGCAGGGAGCGGTTGCGCGACGAGCCATCACCGAGTTTTCCCCCGGCAGTGCAGACAATAGGGAGTGTTCCGAAAATGTCATAACCATCGGTCGTCCCGGCATCGGTGTGAAATGCAAACGACAAGTCAATCGGCACGTTGGCACCACCGCGGTCAGGCAACCGTTCCGACCCTCCGGCCATATAGTTGACCCACAGGCCGCGCGACTTATAGTCATCTTCATAATCATTTTCATTCTCCGAAATCGAGTAGACCGACGGCGGCATCCCGGCCCATTGCAGCCAGTAGCGCGCCCCCTCGGTAAAACGTGGATAGCCGCTGACACTGCCGCCGCGGGCTACATTTCCCATACCGCCGCCAATCTTGACGGCATCCGCAGTCACGACGCTACCATTGTCGCCCGAAACATTGACAAGCTCCACGACAGGTTCCTCCTGTCGGCCTGCGGCAAGAGGAAATGTGCCGAGATAGACCCATGTACCGCCCCCCATCTGCTGGTTGACACGGAACTCGCGAGTCCCGGCAAGCGAGTTGACACGGTAAAGCGCGTCACTCGCACTGGCCGGCAGCGTGGCATAGCTGACATACACGGCATACTCCCCTGACTCGGGAATCTCGGGGTTCCATTCCGCAGTCGAGGCATTGCGCTCGTCGTTCACGCTCTTGACCACGCGGACCGTGCCGTCGCGAAACGGATTGTCGCCATAGTCGAGGGTTTCCCGCTTGAGCGCGAAACCCGGCTTGGAATCGACATCATGCCATCGTTCCTTGCCGTGGGTCTCGTGATAGCCGCCGGCACTGCGACAGCCGTCGTTGTCAACGATTATCTCAGCGGTCATGGTGTCGCGCTCACGGGGCAGCAGCACGTTGGCCCCGGCATTTTCAAGCATCGGGACAAGAAACGGCAGGACATAAGCCTGCGGGTAAAGGTCTTCCACCGTCCCGAAAAGTCTCCCGCGCTGCCACTTCCACCGGGCGTCTTTAGAGTCGAAGTAACGCCCGTGGCTCTGCCACAACGCGATGTGTGCGCCGTCAAGTCCGGCCGGAGCCTCGGGAGCATCCACGCGCGTGACCAGCGGTGGAGCCGCCGAGGCGCCCAGTGTCAGGAGCGAGACGGCCGCCAGTATAATTGTTTTCATGCGTTTTCCTCCATTTTCCGATGATATGCAATCAATCCGGGCATCGAAGCGGGGACAACTTTGTGTATTTTGACACCGAAATCCGCCCCCACAGTCTCGATTACCTCCTTGAACAGACAGGCTGTACCGCCGACCACGCTTATCACCTGAGAGTGATAGTCATAAGATGAGAGTATGCGCCGGAAAAACGACATTATGCAGTCATAGACAAGCTGATAGACATACTCGTCATAAATCTGCGACGCGAGAAATGCTGTATACTCGGCCAACGTTCGGTTGGGAAACGGATCCATGTAAATATTGTCGAGCAATTCGGCAGGAGTCACGCCGATGTGTTTGTAGAACTTGGTTCGGATAGGCTCGGGGGCAAGCTGCCGCAGGCAGTCCCCGACAAATTTTTTCCCAATGTCGGCTCCGCTACCCTCGTCTCCGAGTATAAAGCCGAGCGACTTGACATGCTCCACGATGTTATGCCCGTCATAAAGGCACGAGTTGGACCCGGTACCTATGATGCAAGCGATTCCGGGAGAATCGACAAAAAGTCCGCGCGCCGCCCCGAGCATATTCCCCTCGACAGTCACAGGAGCCTTGAACTGGGCCACGAGGGATGCCTCGACTGCCTTGCGTGTATCAGGGGTCCCGCATCCCGCGCCATAAAAATAAACATGCCGCCTCTTTCCCGCAAAAAACACCGAGGGAAGCTCCAGACGCACCGCGTGACTGATTTCGCGTCGCGTCTGATAATATGGATTCAGACCACGAGTGACCGCGCTCGCAACGACGGTGTCACCATCAACGAGAACCCAGTCAGTGCGGGCTGTAGAACTGTCAGCAATAATATACATACTTTTTTAAGAATTATAAACATTCCTGTGAATCAGGCGGGTTGCCTCGTCGAGATCCACGTCACCGCGCGAAGTCATCAGTTTAAGCTCGACCGGCGGGAGTCCCGGCCCGTAGGAAGGCTGGATATAACGGAAATCGCCTTGCAGAATCATCCCGTGACGGGTGTAGAAACCGATGCGCCGTTCGGCCTCGGGTGTCATGCCCGGCGGCTCGACCTCGATAACCCACGGCGTGGCGCCAAGACGCTCGATTACCGCCTCGACCACCTTTCCGCCGAGTCCCCCTCCGCGACGCGAAGGGTCAATGGCAAAGTGTTCGCCATAAACCACCGGCCCGAGATGCCACAGGGTTATAAAGCCGACTACGGCATCCTCGCTGACCACTTCCAGCATCTCAAACTGAGGATTATGGTCGACAAGCCACTCCACATCCTCCCACGGACGACGTTCTTCAGGCGGAAAACTATCGATATACAGCCGCTCCAGACCGGTAGCGACCGATGATGATGAAACAACTTTATTAAGTTTCACAGAAAAAATCAAAAATGTAGGTTAGATAAGAGGGCGTTTCATAACAAATATTAAATCCAAAGTCCGTTTTCACGCGTCGGATTTCGTCATGAATCGAGGAAGCATAGCTGTAGCTATGTGACCG
>DLAR01000099.1:0-188 GCA_002494015.1 Porphyromonadaceae bacterium UBA7042
CTATCAACTGAGCTACTTCCGCAACGATTGGTATTGTGGGCGAAGATGGATTCGAACCACCGAAGGTAAAAACCAGCAGATTTACAGTCTGCCCCATTTGGCCACTCTGGTATTCGCCCTTTTCAACCACGAGGTTTCCCTCTTGGTTGTTTTTTTATTCTTAGTTGAGCCTCTTGTCGGATTCGAAC
>DLAR01000099.1:519-56160 GCA_002494015.1 Porphyromonadaceae bacterium UBA7042
GGCCAACTGAGCTAAAGAGGCAACAAGTTATTGTTCTCTTGCTTACCGGGATTCGCCGTAGCGTTGTTTCCCAAAAGCGATTGCAAAGTTAGAGCATATTTTTCAATCGGCCAAATGTTTTTACATTTTTTTACACACTTTTTTCACCACTTTTTCATAACGCGTTGAATATCAAGCACAGCGCAAAACACTTTTTTCACCGTCAAAAGCCGTCAGAACGGAAAAAACAGCGGAAGGACGAATATCATGACCACTCCGAGGAGCACCTGCAGCGGCATGCCCACCTTGACATAGTCCGTGAATCTATACTGACCCGCAGGCATCACAAGAGCATTAGGCGGGGTCGAAAACGGGGACGCGAAACACATGCTCGCCCCAAAAGTGACCGCAAACAGAAAAGGCACCGGACTGACGCCAAGTGCAACGGCACTCTGCAACGCTATCGGAGCCACAAGAACCGCCGTGGCCGTATTGCTGATAAACATCGTCATCAGCGACGTGGTAAAATATATACCGGCCAGCAGGGCGAGAGGGCCCGCCTCGCCCAGACTCCCGACAAGAGCCGAGCTGACCACATCTGACACCCCGGTTTTCTCAAGGGCCATCGACATCGGCATCATCGCCCCGATAAGGACGACACTCTCCCAATTTATCGTCTTGTAAGCCGCCTCGACGTTGCGGAAACACCCCGTCAGCACCATCAATATGGCGGCAATCATGACAGCCATCACAGGCGGCACGGGAATAAAGTCAAAAACCATCATCGCCACCATGACAGCCATTATTATCGCGGCAAGCGGAGCCTTGTAGTCGAGCGTGACCTTGGCGGCCTCGGCAAGCGGCTGCCCGAGAACCACCCAGTCATCGGCATCGTTGCCAAGCTCGGCTATGCTGTGCCACGAGCCTTGCACGAGCAGCACGTCGCCCGGACGGACGGCCTGCCGCGCCAAGTCGCTGCGCAGATACTCGTTCTTGCGGCGGATAGCGATTACATTCACCTTATAATGGTTTCGGAACCCGATATCGGCAATCGTGCGGTTGACGATGCGCGACGAAGGCATCAGCACAATCTCGGCCATCCCTATGTCATAAAATTCAAGTCCGCGCCCGTCTTCGGGTGAGCAGACCTTCAGGCCGTAATCACGCGCAAATTCCTCGACCGACGCAGCACTGCCCCGGAGATACATGACATCACCCGTGTGCAGCTTGCGCGAGGGGTCGGCAGCGTGCTGCACAATGTTCCTGATGATGCTGTGGCGGGAACTTTCCCCGCTGCGGACTTCAAGCACGTCAAGATCATAACGCCTGCGCAGCTCCATGCCGCCGATTGTCTTGCCGCGCGCCGACGAGTGGCGGTCAATCTCCACGCGGTAGAGGTCGGCGTTAAGGCCGTATTCCTCAACCAGCTGACCGAGCGACTTGTTGACAACCGACTCTCCCTTCTGCGCGCCTCCGCGCCCCGAGAGAAACCACTTGCTCAACGGAATCAGCATGAGCGTTCCCGCCACGAGACACACTATTCCAGCCGGGAAAAACGAGAAGAACGACAGCCGGCCATATCCCGCATCGGCAAGCGTCTCCTCTATAATAAGGTTGGGAGGGGTGCCGATAAGAGTCATCATACCGCCCATGCTGCTCGCAAACGCCAGCGGCATCAGCAACCGCGAAGTACTCAGTCCCGAACTTGCCGCCATACTGACCACAATGGGCAGCATCAGCGCGACAGTGCCCGTATTGCTCACAAACGCCCCTATTACCGACGTCACCCCCATCACGAGCAGAAACAGTTTCAATTCGTTGTTTCCGGACAGTTTCAGCATCCTCGCCCCAATCATTTTGGCAAGTCCAGTGCGGAATATCGCCCCGCCGACCACAAAAAGCCCTATCATCATGATAACAATAGAGTTGGAAAAACCCGAAAGGGCCTCACCGGTCGTCAGAACCCCCGACACCGTCAGGACAACAAGCGCAATGAGCGCGACTACATCGGAACGCACACGCCCCCACACGAAAAACACAGCGGCAAAAAGCAAGGTCAACAGGGTAACAGCCATAAGGCACTACACATATTTAATTATTAAACGAAAGCACAAAGATAAGCATTATCCCCGTCACAGCCAAACGGCACAAGAAACACATTCTCCTTTTCCCCATCAACAGATTGCAATATCGGATATTATTTCGTAAATTTGCCGTCAAAGAGAATAAAAACATTTTATAAAAATGCAAAACATACATATTGAGCGGCTCGTGGAGCTGCGAAAGGAGATGGAGGCAGCGCACGTCGATGCCGTAATCATCCCGCAGACCGACCCGCACCAAAGCGAATATGTCGCCTCCCATTGGCAAGTGCGCCGATTTTTCAGCGGCTTCACCGGCTCGGCAGGAACCCTTGTCGTGACCCGTGACGCCGCGTTGCTGTGGACCGACTCCCGTTACTTCCTCCAAGCCGCCGCCCAGCTCGACGGCACAGGCATCATCCTGATGAAGGACGGTCTTCCCGAAACCCCGTCAATCACCGAATACCTTGTCGACAACCTTGCGGCAGGAACAACAGTCGGCATCAACGGCATGCTTTTCTCAATCAACGACACCGCGACGATGCGCCACACTCTCAACAGTGCCGGAATCGCACTCAATGTCGACTTTGACCCGATTGACACCCTGTGGCCCGACCGTCCGTCGTTACCGGCCGACAAAGCCTATGTCCACGAGCTGAAATATGCAGGCAAAACTCCCGCCGAGAAAATCGCGGTCATCCTCGACAACGTGCGCGCCCAAGGAGCCGACAGCGTCCTCATCTCGGCTCTCGACGAAATTGCGTGGGCACTCAACCTGCGCAGCAGCGACGTCCATTGCAGCCCGGTGGCAATGTCGTTCCTCTACCTCGCACCCGAAGGCTCGACCCTCTTTATCAACGACGAGAAACTCACCCCCCAAGTCGTCGCCCACCTTGCCGAGGCCGGTGTGACCGCAGCACCCTATGCATCCATAAAGAATTTCCTCGCTTCGCTGCCCGCAACAGCCCGTGTGCTGCTCGGCACATCGCAGTCGTCGGGCACACTCGCCGCCATACTTGGCGACCGCTACATCCCCGGCACCTCTCCCGTGGCCATGCCTAAGGCTTGCAAAAACCCCGTACAGATTGAAGGAATTCGCGCCGCCCATCATCGCGACGGAGTGGCGATGGTGCGCTCGCTCATCGAAATCGAACGCCTCATAAACGACCGAAAAGAATTCACCGAAATCGACGTGGCCGACATCCTTCTGCGCAACCGGCGCACACAGGAACTTTTTGTCGACACCAGCTTTGACACCATCGCCGGCTACGGCCCCAACGGAGCCATCGTCCACTACTCGGCGACCCCCGAAAGCAACACCACCGTGCTTCCCGGCAACCTGCTGCTCATTGACTCGGGCGGCAACTACCTCGACGGCACCACCGACATCACCCGCACCATCGCGATAGGCACCCCGACAGCCGCCATGCGCCACGACTTCACCCTCGTCATGAAAGGCCACATCGCCATAGCCACAGCAGTCTTCCCCGAAGGCACGCGCGGCGCGCAACTCGATGCCATGGCCCGTATGCCGCTTTGGAAAGAAGGCAAAAGCTACCTCCACGGCACAGGACACGGCGTAGGGCACTTCCTCAACTGCCACGAAGGCCCTCAAAGCATCCGCCTCAATGACACCATGGCGCCCCTGACCCCCGGAATGCTGACATCCAACGAGCCGGGCGTATATCTCGCCGGTCGTTACGGCATCCGCTGCGAAAACCTCATTGTCACCGTCGAAAAAGCCGAGACCGAGTTTGGACGCTTTTACGCATTCGACACAGTGACGCTGTGCCCGTTTGACCGCATGCTTTTCGACACCTCGATCATGACCGCCGATGAAATCGCATGGGTCAACAACTACCACGCAACCGTATACCGCGAGCTGTCCCCACTGCTCACATCGTCAGAGGCCGCATGGCTACGCTCAGCTTGCGCACCTATAAATTAACGGTTTAAGGTTTGGGGTTAAGGTTTAGACAAATGACACTTGCGAAAACGCCATTAACTAAACCTTAAACCCAACCCCTAAACCCATAATAAACCCAAACCCAAAACCCATAAAATGGCCCTTATACTCCCGGTACGCGGGTTTACCCCGCAGATAGGACAAGACTGCTTCCTTGCCCCCAACGCCACCATCGTCGGCGATGTCATCGTGGGCGACGAATGCAGCATCTGGTTCAACGCCGTCCTGCGCGGCGATGTCAACTCAATACGCATCGGCAACCGAGTCAACATTCAGGACGGCTCGGTGCTGCACACCCTATATCAGAAATCGACAATCGAGATTGGCGACGATGTTTCAATCGGACACAACGTAACCATCCACGGAGCCAAAATCCATGACTACGCGCTCATCGGCATGGGAGCCGTCGTGATGGACGATGCCGAAGTAGGCGAAGGCGCGCTTGTCGCCGC
This sequence comes from Porphyromonadaceae bacterium UBA7042, assembly GCA_002494015.1. Lineage (GTDB taxonomy): Bacteria > Bacteroidota > Bacteroidia > Bacteroidales > Muribaculaceae > Duncaniella. The sequence goes on from DLAR01000099.1 coordinate 4,998, forward strand.
CGGAGCCGTCGTGCTTTCCCGCACTAAAATCGGCCCCAACGAGCTATGGGGCGGGGCACCTGCCAAATTCATCAAAATGGTCGATCCCGAGACTTCGCGAGAGCTGAACCGCAAAATCGCCCACAACTACCTGATGTACTCCCGCTGGTATTCAGACCCTGACGTTGCCGATACTGCGAATGAAAATCTCAACGAAAATTGTTAAAAATTTTGCCAATCAAAAAACAATTCGTAAATTTGCCGCGCTAAAAGACAGCCCGACCGCGACTTACCACGATATTTTCAATGTTAGCCGTTATAGGACTGCTACTTACAGGCGTAATTAACAACAAAAACAATATAATCAAGAAAACAACATGATCATCGTACAAGTAAAAGAAGGTGAACCCATTGAAAAGGCACTGAAGAAATTCAAGCGCAAATTTGAAAAAACCGGCATCGTCCGCGAGCTCCGCAGCCGTCAGGCTTTTGAAAAGCCCTCGGTTACCAACCGCAAGAAAATGATGAAAGCGGTCTACGTTCAGCATCTCCGCGCCACTGAGGAATAATCCCCCTCCTTTTATTTGATTAAAATACACCGATAACGGTGAGGAACACAACCGATTCCCCACCGCTATTGTTGTATGTGTATGACCCACCTCCTCAATACCCTTTGAACAGTCATGAAAATAGGAATAATCGTTGCAATGGAGAAGGAGTTGAAACTCCTGCTGCCACTGCTTGAAAGCCATCACAAAACAGTTAAAAACGACGTGACATTCCACATCGGCACCGTCAATGGCAACGAAGTCATCGCCATGCAGTGCGGCATTGGCAAAGTCAACGCCGCGATGGGCGCACTGACCCTCATCGACCTCTTTGAACCCGAAATCGTCATCAACACAGGCGTTGCCGGCGGCACAGGCTCCGACGCAGGAGTCCTCGACGTGGTAATCGCCGACCGTGTGGCCTACCACGACTTCTGGTGTCTCGGCGAAGAATGGGGACAAGTACCCGGATGTCCCAAATTTTTCACTACCGTCAACCTCCACCTTCTCGACGACGCAGACAATCCCCGCATCAAGCGCGGCCTCATAGCCTCGGGTGACCTTTTCGTCTCCAAGCCCTCCGAAGTCGAGTTCATCCGCAGCGTCTACCCCGATGTCAAGGCAGTCGACATGGAATCGGCCGCCATTGCACAAGTCTGCCACCTGAAGGGAGTCCTGTTTTACTGCATGCGCGTCATCAGCGACACTCCCGGGGGTGCCGACAACATCAGCCAATATGAAAACTTCTGGGAAGATGCCCCGAGACAGACATTTGACATCCTTCACTCCCTCCTTAGCCGCATCTCTGACTCGCCGCGATGAAAGACCTGAAAGGTATCAAAGGAAAATATTACATCGCCCGACTTATCGAGGAAGGGGAGCACGAACATCAGGACTTCAAATTCGCAATCAGTGACGCACGCAAAATCGCACGCAGCATCTCGGCGTTTGCCAACAATGACGGAGGCCGACTCCTCATCGGCGTGAAAGACAACGGCGTAATAGCCGGCGTGCGCAACGAGGAAGACATCTACGTCATCGAGCAGGCTGCCGAAATGTACTGCGAGCCACGACAGGAAATCACCGTAACCTCCTTTGTCTGCGAAGGCGGAGCAACCGTGTTCCGTGTTGAGATACCACGCTCCGCCGTGCGCCCCGTCACCGTGAAAGAGGCCGACGGGTCACGGCGCGCTTATTACCGCGTCAAGGATGAAAACATCTCGGCACCGCCACTGATGGTCAAGGCGTGGCGGCAGAGCGCGACCCAGTGCGGACGCACACTTTCGCTCACCGCCCCCGAGCAGAAACTCCTCGAAATGTGTGCCGACGGAACCACGCTCGACGACTTCGTCATCGCCGCCCGCATATCCCGCGCCACCGGTGAGGACATCGTCGTCGCCCTCTACGGCATGGGCATCATCGACTTCAGGCACGACGGCTCCCGATTCAACATTATCCTTAAACGGTAGTGAAAAATACCCACATTTGGGTATTTCACAGTCAATTGGATAGTAGTAACTTTGCATCGGAAAAACAGAATAACGTGAAACCTCATAGCAGGGCATCCACATCTCCGATGCCCGCGAGTGTAATCTATTTAATTGAAAAAAGCTATTGTTTGACAACGGCACCGCGCGATTTGCGAAAATCTCCGGTGCCGTTGCTTTTTCCCCAAATGACATTACCGCTCCCAATAGCCACTATCGAAAAAAACACTCAATCATGTCGATTTTTCAGGGGGGAAGTTTGTTACTTTGTCATGAAATTAAACTAACAGGAATTACAATGAATACCCCGTTGATTACTTGGAGCTGCATCATAGCTTTTCTTATTATTGTGATGATAACCAATATCGTCATCGCCGCCGTTCACAACCACGGTCACCATCGATTTATCGAGCTCGGCAGCGAAAATGAAGAATTTTATGTACCCGGCGACCGCAGAAATGTCGATGAACATGATGACGAAGATTTCTGACACAGCGGTCAGCCCGACAGGCGGCCTGTGCAGCCGCGAGCTGTGCAGGTTTCTGTCACGATACGGAGCGTGGCTGCTCGGATGCGGCGCAACATGCATAAGGCTCGAAAAAAACATGAGACGAATCGCCGAAGCCTACGGTAAAGAAGTCGAGCTGACTGTCATGCCGCGCCACATCCATGTCACCGTCTACGAACCGGGACGCAACGACATGACCACAGCCATCTCGTCGGTTCAGGCCACCGTTATCAGTTTCAACATCAACACTATGCTCAGCCGACTGAGCTGGGAGGTCGCCGACCGGAAAATCTCGTTTGCCGAGGCCGAAAGACAATTTGAACAGATTATCACGAGCGACACCCAGAACCGCTGGCTCGTTCTGTTGCTCGTCACCCTCGCCAACGCCTCGTTCTGCCGTCTCTTTGGCGGCGACGCTGTGGCTATGGCAATCGTCGCGGTTGCCACCGCAGCCGGATACTATCTCAAGCAACTCCTTCTCGGGCGCGGAGCCGACGTGCGCGTCGTGTTCCTCGTCTGCTCCTTCATCTCCTCGATTCTCGGCGCCACCGACAGCCTTTTCTCGATTGGCACCACCCCCGAAATCGCCATCGGCACGAGCGTGCTTTACCTCGTGCCCGGCATACCGTTTCTCAACTCGTTCAGCGACATGCTTTACCGTCACTACATCTGCGCCTACAGCCGCTTTGCCGACGCGGTCGTCCTGACCGCGTGCCTTTCCACCGGACTCTGTGCCGGGATGTCACTCATGCATGTCGGAATGTTCTAACGTTAACAACCCATGATACTCCAAATTTTACAGGATGCATTATTCGCAGCGATAGCCGCCATCGGTTTTGCCGCTATCAGCCGCCCTCCGCGACGGGCCTATCTCTACTGCGCTATAATCGCCGCTGTGGGACACTCGGCCCGATTCATCATGATGCACGAGGAATTTTTCAGCATGAACATCATCTTGGCCACCTTCCTCGCCTCGTTTTTCGTCGGCAGCCTCGCCGTCTTCCTCTCCCCCCTCGCCCGCGTTCCCGCCGAGACATGCCTCTTTCCAGCCCTCCTTCCGATGATTCCCGGAATCTACGCCTACAAGACATTTGGCGGCCTTGCAATGTGCATTTTCGGCAACGACGAGTCAGCATTCAGCCACTCTTTCTACCTTTTCGCCCAAAACGGCCTTACCTGCCTGTTCATCCTCTTGGGAATGGTAATCGGAGCAACTATCCCGATATTCATTTTCAAAAAAGTATCATTTCAGGCAACAAGATAACAGGATTTTCATTACATTTGTCACATTAAGCGAGTGTCAGAAATTATTTAATGTATTGCAGTGGGTGATATGTAGAATGATTTTGGACTTGCGAAGAAGGCACATAGACGTAGCTCTGTAACTGATGAGAAAGACTGAAAGCTTCTTCATTGCGCTCGTTTGATTCTATTAAATAATTTCTGACACTCACTTATGGAACTTCGTCAGCTCAAATACTTTGTCAAAGTCGCCGAAACATTAAACTTCTCCGAGGCTGCCAAGGCCCTCTGCGTCACACAGAGTACCCTGTCCCAGCAAGTCAAGCAACTCGAACAGGAAATGGGCGCGCAACTGCTTGCGCGCACCAGCCACAGCGTCAGTATGACCGAGGCGGGACAGGAACTGCTACCCTACGCCCGCGAGACCCTGCGAAATGCCGAGCAATGTGTCGAGCGCATCCACGACCTCAACAGCCTCGCAACCGGGACGCTCAATATCGGCGTGACCTACTCATTCAGCCCCATTCTGACCGAAACACTCATAACCTTCATGAAACTCTACCCCCGCATCAAGCTCAACATCTACTACAAACCGATGGCCGAGCTGATGGAGATGCTGAGTGAACGAGAAATTGACTTTCTCCTCGCATTCCGTCCCTCACACCCTGTCGAAGGGGTCGAGTCACACATCCTGTTCCAGAACAACCTTGCCGTAATCGTCGGCACCCACCACCCTCTCGCATCACGCACGAGCGTCACGATCGACGACCTGAAACAGTTTGACCTCGCCCTCCCCGCCCGCGGCCTTCAGGCTCGCAACGCCTTCGAGGCAATCGTGGCCCCTTACATCCGGCTCTCCCCGCGCATCGAACTCAACGAAGTCAACATCCTGCTGAAACTCATCCGCCAGTCGATGCTCGTCACCATTCTCGCCGAGGCAACAATCCACAACGAAACCGGCGTGGTCGCAGTCCCACTCGACATCCCCGATAACGAAATGGCCGGATGCGTACACACCCTCCGCAACACCTACCGCAAACGCTCGATGCAGGAATTCATCCGCTTGCTGAGCGAATCAGTCGCCGTACGCGACCGCCAGACCGACTGGATCTGACTTCTCCCTGAAAATCTGAATCAAAAAAGCATTGATTATCCGATTATTATGCTTATCTTTGCGCAATAAGTGTAAAACATACCGTTATTCTATTGCTACCATGAACGTTTTCAGAACATTATTTATCACATTAACATGCGCGTCAGTTTCGGCCACCGGATTTTCGACCGAAATCAAAGAGCACAAGACACTCGAATTCTTCCCCGTAAAAGATGTCATGCTGACATCAGGCCCCATGGCCCACGCCCAGCAGCTCGGCATCGACTACCTTCTTGCCCTCGATGCCGACCGGCTCCTCGCCCCCTATCTCAAAGAGGCCGGACTGACCCCAAAGGCCGAAAATTATACCAACTGGGAAAACACCGGCCTTGACGGACACATCGGCGGCCACTACCTTTCGGCCCTATCCTACATGTATGCCGCAACCGGCAACGAGGAAATAGGCAACCGCCTCGACTACATGCTCTCCGAACTGAAACGATGTCAGGATGCCTCGCCCGACGGCTATCTCAGCGGCGTGCCGGGCGGAAAAGCCTTTTGGGCCGACCTCGCTGCCGGAAATTTCCGCGCCGGAGGTTTTGACATAAACGGCAAATGGGTTCCGCTCTACAATATCCACAAAATCTATGCCGGACTCAAGGACGCATACCTCCAAGCCGGAAAACCCGAAGCACGCGAAATGCTCGTCAGGCTGACCGACTGGATGGCCGGTATCATTTCGGGGCTCTCCGACGAGCAGATTCAAGAAATGCTGCGCAGCGAGCACGGCGGTCTGAACGAAATTTTTGCCGACGTGGCCGTGATTACCGGCAACGAGAAATACATGACACTCGCACGACAGTTTTCCCACCGCGCGCTACTCGATCCCCTCTCCCACGGTGAAAACCGCCTGACCGGCATGCATGCCAACACCCAGATTCCCAAAGTCATCGGGTTCAAGCGCATAGCCGACATTGACGGCAACCCCGACTGGGAACGAGCCGTGGAATACTTCTGGAACGACGTTGTCAACAACCGCTCCGTATCGATTGGCGGCAACAGCGTCCGCGAGCACTTCCACTCCCCCGACGACTTCTCAAGCATGCTTGAAAGCGAACAGGGACCCGAGACATGCAACACCTACAACATGCTGCGACTGACCAAGATGCTCTACGAGTCGAGCGGCGACACGAAATATCTCGACTTCAACGAACGCGCCCTGTTCAACCACATCCTCTCGGCCCAAAACCACGAGCAGGGCGGATATGTCTACTTCACCCCCATGCGCTCGGGCCATTATCGCGTCTACTCACGGCCGCAGACCAGTTTCTGGTGCTGCGTCGGCTCGGGCATGGAAAATCAGGCCCGCTACGGCGAATATATCTATGCCCATAAGGGAAATGACATCTATGTCGACCTCTTTGTCCCCTCTACCCTGACATGGGAGGGCAACACTATCGAGCAGATTACCGATTTCCCTGCATCCGATGCAACCACACTGGTCGTGACACCGGCCCGCGCCGAAAAATTCGCCCTCAACATCCGCATCCCGGGATGGACGACCCGCGACGGCATAACCGTCGATGTCAACGGCAAGCAACAGAAAACCGACCTGTCAGGAGATTATATAACACTGTCGCGCAAATGGAAAAAGGGCGACAAAGTGACCGTCCGCTTCCCCATGCACCTCTGCGTCGAGCAACTCCCCGACAAGTCGGCCAACTACTCGATACTCTACGGCCCGGTAGTCCTTGCCGCAAACCTCGGTACCGAAAGACAGGACGGCCTCTTTGCCGATGACAGCCGCATGGGACACGTTGCCAACGGCCCGCGCCTCCCCCTTCAGGAAATGCCTATGATTGTGGGCGATGCCGCCGACATAGTTTCCTACATCACCCCGATCGAAGGCAAGCCATTGACATTCAGCCTCTCCCACGTCTACCCTGCCGGATACGACGGCATGACCCTCGTCCCCTTCGCCTCGCTCAACGAATGCCGTTACATGGTCTACTGGCCTGTGCTGTCCGAGGCCGAGCTTGATGCACGTCTCGCCCGCATTGCCCGTGAGCAGGCCGAGGCTCAGGCCCTCCTTGACCGCACCGCCGACATGGTGACATGCGGCGAGCAGCAACCCGAAAGCGACCATTTCATCACAATGGAGAAGACTGATATGGGCACCGACCACGACCGCCACTGGCGACGCGCCAACCCCGACGGATGGTTCAGCTACCGCATGAAAACGTCGGGCAAAAACCCCACGATCCTCCGCGTCAGCTATCTCCCGGCCCAAGACCGCGCTGCCACCGTGTGGGTCGGTGACACCTTCGCAGGCACCATTTCCCCTGCCGCACCCGGTGCTCCCGCCGTCGCCGAATTCCCCGTCACCATCACCGCCGACACCGCAATCGTCACTGTCCGCTCCGCCTCCCCGTCACCCACCCCCGACATCTACGAAATCCGCTTGATGACAGAATAAAAAAATAACCGCAAAAAACAACAGATTACAGATGGTGCGGCCTGCCGGGTTTGTCCCTGTGGCGAGTTTATGCCCGCATTCTCCTGTAATCTGTTATTTTTTATTTTTTCTCTGTAATTTTCTCGTCGGTCTCGACTATTTACTGCTTTTATTTGTTATTTAGTCTGTAAGTATGTAAATTTGTTGTTGAATGAGTTGCCGGTCAGGCGACAAAATAACCGAGAGAGATGAACTGTATAACCCCCCTTATCCGCCCGTGGTTAATGCGCCGGGTCAAAGACGCAGCACGATGGCAAGGCCATGTCAGAGAGACGCAGACCCAAGTGCTGCAGCGCCTTGTATCGCGAGGACGCGATACTCGCTGGGGTATGACCCGCGGACTTGACCGCGTAGCGACCTACGAAGACTTTGTAAAAGCCGTACCCGAAGTTGTGACCTACGACAAAGTGCGCCCCTACATCATGCGCATGGTCAACGGAGAGCGCGACGTGCTGTGGCCCGGATGGACACGAAATTTCGCACAGTCGAGCGGCACGAGCGACGGCAAAAGCAAATACATCCCCGTTACCCCCGAGTCGTTCCGATGGTCCCACTACCGCGGCGGTGCCGATGTCGTGGCCCATTATCTTAATCTGTACCCCGACAGCCGCATCTTCTCAGGAAAGGCGTTCATACTCGGCGGCAGTTTTGCCAACGAGCTGACCCTCCCTCCCGGCGTGGAGGTGGGCGACCTGTCGGCCAACCTCATCGAGAACATCAACCCGCTGGTCAACATGTTCCGAATCCCCTCCAAGGAGGTCGCGCTCATGAGCGACTGGAAACAGAAACTCCCCGCGCTGGTCAACGCCTCGCTGCACGAGAATGTAACTAACATATCGGGCGTCCCGTCATGGTTCATGACCGTGCTGAAAGAGGTCATCAAAACCGCCGGAGCCACTACAATCCACGACGTGTGGCCCAATCTCGAAGTGTTTTTCCACGGAGGCATATCGTTTGACCCCTACCGCGAGCAATACCGACACATCACCGACCCGTCGCGCATGCGCTATATCGAGACCTACAACGCCTCGGAAGGATTTTTCGCACTTCAGAACGAGATTGACGACCGCTCGATGCTGTTGCTGCTCGACTCGGGCACCTTCTACGAGTTCATCCCCGTCGAGGATGCCGACAGCGACCGCCCGACAGTCGTTCCCGCGTGGAAAGTCGAGGAGGGACGCGTCTACGAAATGGTCATAACCTCTTGCAATGGACTGTGGCGGTACCGGCTGGGCGACACTGTCCGAATCAACCGTGCCGACCCGCTGAAAATCACGATTGCCGGGCGCACCAAGCACTACATCAACGCCTTCGGCGAAGAACTGATGGTCTATAACGCCGACGCGGCAATCGCCCGGGTCGAAAAGGAGTTGAACTGCGACGTGGTCAACTACACCGCCGCGCCAGTCTATGCCGGCGACCGCTCACGGGGACGCCATGAATGGCTCATCGAGTTCACCCGGCACCCCGTCGACATCGCCGAATTTGCCCGCCGCCTCGACTCGGCCCTTCAGGATGTCAACAGCGACTATCAGGCAAAACGCTCGGGTGGAATATTCCTCGACCAGCTCACTGTCGACGTGGGTCGACGCGGTGTCTTTGACCGATGGCTCTCATCAACCGGAAAGCTCGGGGGACAGCGCAAAGTCCCCCGCCTGTGCAACGACCGCCGTTTCCTTGACCCGCTCCTCGCGCTCAATAAGGAATTGAGAATGGAAAATTGAGAATGGCGAGTTTTCAATTCTCCATTCTCAATTAAAAAAAATCGTTATCTTTGCATTATGCATTATGAATCATGCATTACAGACATAACGATTATGAAGATAAAATCAATTCTATTGTCGGCACTGGCCTGCGCGTCAGCAGCCACCATGAGCGCGGCTGAGGCTCCGCGATATATTTTCTACTTTATCGGCGACGGAATGGGCATGGGCCACGTCATGAGCGCCGAGTGTTATAACCGCACCGTGCGTGGAAACAACGAGCGGCTGCTGATGATGCAGTTTCCCGTCGCGTCGGCGGCCACCACGTTCTCGGCATCATCGCCCATCACTGACTCGGCAGCCGCAGGCACCGCCCTCGCGACAGGCCACAAAACCCAAAACGGCATGATCGGCATGAACCCCGACACGGTTGCCGTATCCTCTATGGCCGTCAGTCTTGACAAACTTGGCTACGGTATCGGAGTCATCACCACCGGCGCGCCCGACGATGCCACCCCCGGCGCGTTCTTCGCCCACGTCCCCAACCGCTCGATGTACTACGAAATCGGCCGCGATGCCGCCAATTCGAGCGTCAGCTTCCTTGGCGGGTCCAATCTGCGCGGACTCCGTGACCGCGAAGGCAATCCGACCGATCTTGCCGAAATAATCGAAAAATCAGGAATGACGATAGTGCGGGGCACTGAGGCCCTGTCATCGGTAAAGACCGACCGCGTTCTGCTGCTCAACACTGACTCGCTCCTTGTCAACGACCTCGGTTATGCCATCGACTCGGTTCCCGGAATCGTGACCCTCCCCGCCATGACTCAGGCATGCCTCGACCACCTTGAAAAACAATCGCCCGACAAGTTTTTCATGATGATCGAGGACGGCAGCATCGACCACGCCGCACACAGCAACGACGGCGGAGCTGTCGTAAAGGAGATTATCAGTTTTCAGGACGCGATCAGCATCGCCTATGATTTCTACCTCGCCCACCCCGACGAGACCCTTATCGTCATTACCGCCGACCATGACACCGGCGGCATGGCCCTCGGAAACCAACACGTCCCCTACGACGCCCATCTGAAATATCTTGACTACCAGCACATATCCAAGGACCGTTTCTCTGACTTCTGCAAAAACATCCAGCGTCAGCGCCGCATCTTCACTTGGGACGACATGCGCGAGGTCCTTGAGGCCAAGATGGGATTCTGGAAAGGTGTCCCCGTGACCGAGCGGCAGACTGAGGAACTCAAAGAGACTTTTGACCGCTGTTTCGTGAACCACGAGAGCGGCGAGCAGAAAAGCATGTATGCAAGCTATAACGATTTCGTCGTAAAAGTATTCAGCATCATGGACAGTTTCACAGGCATCGGATGGACAGCCACCCACCACACCGGCGGCATGGTTCCAGTCTATGCTGTGGGAGTTGATGCGTCACGTTTCAACGGGCTCAACGACAACACTCAGATTCCCATCAAAATAATGGAAATCGTCACCGGAAGGTAGTTTAGGTTTAAGGTTTAAAACCAACTGTTAAAAGACAATGCACCTGTACGCAGCACCGCTTCAAGGTTACACTGAGGCGATTTACCGCAACGCCCATGCCGAAATCTATGGCGACGGACCCGATAGATGGTACACCCCGTTCATACGCGTCGAGCATGGCGAGCCGCGCGGCCGCGACATGCGCCAGCTCTCGTCGCCGCTCAACACCAACCACCGCCTCGTGCCGCAGATAATGTTCCGCGACGCCGACGAGTGGGAGAAACTCGTCACGGCAATAATGGAAACCACCACCTACCGCGAAATAGACATGAACCTCGGCTGTCCATTCCCGCCGCAGGTGCGCAAAGGACGCGGGGCCGGACTCCTCGGCCGTCCCGACGAGCTCGCGCGCATCGCCGAGCTTATGAAGGGACACCCCGACGTGACATTCTCGGTCAAGATGCGCCTCGGCATCAACGCCCCCGACCAGTGGAAGGCTGTCATGCCGGCAATCAACTCCATGCCTCTCGCCCACGTCACAATCCATCCCCGCGTGGCGGCGCAGCAATATGGCGGCGAGCTGTATCTTGACGATTTCAGGGAAATAATGGCCAAGACTGCCCATCCGGTCATCTACAACGGTGACATCGCCACTCCGGCCGACATCGACCGCGTGACCTCGCAATTCCCCACCCTCGCCGGAATCATGACCGGGCGCGGACTCCTTGCCCGCCCCTCGCTCGTCGACGAATGGCGCCAAAGTCGCGAATGGACTCCCGACGAGAGACTCGACGCGCTCATGCGCCTCCACTCGCGCGTGGCCGGGCAGTGTGAACAGACCTATCAGGGCGAGACGCAGATTCTCGCCAAGCTAAAACCGTTCTGGGACTACATCCTCCCGTCTCTTGACCGCCGCACCGCCAAGGCAATCAAAAAAGCCGCGACCCGTCCCGCCTACTACCGCGCGATAGAGTCAGTAGGGGCTGAATAAACGCTGAAAAATGTGTTTAACAACATCTATTGCCTTTTTTGAAAAAATAATTGCTAAATTTACAGGCTCAATAAAGTGACAAGGCTACTGCCCGGTCTCTTTTCAATATCGTTAAATCTAACTGAACAACTTGATAGTTTTATGAAGAAATTTTTTCTGACAGCAATCCTTTCCCTTCTTGTAGTCATGGGTGCTTCGGCCCAAAAAAATGACAACAAGCAATTCCTCGTTTTCGGCGTGGGGTTCTACAACCTTGAAAACCTCTTCGACACAATCAATAACAACGGAAAATATGACCTCGAATTTTCCCCGCAAGGCTCGCGCCAGTGGAACGGGGAAAAATACTGGAGCAAAATTAACAACCTTGCCTACTGTATTTCGCAGATGACCACCCAGACCACCCCTATGGGGCCGGCTATCCTCGGCGTGTCGGAAATCGAGAACCGCAGCGTGCTTGAAGACCTCGTAAAGGCCGAACCCATCAAGAAATGGATGCTTCAGGTTGTTCACCATGACTCGCCCGACCGCCGCGGCGTGGACGTGGGACTCCTCTATAATCCCCGCATGTTCAAGGTTCTTGACGTGACCAACCACACTCTTGTCATTCCAGACAACCCCAACTTCCGCACCCGCGACCAGATGTGTGTCACCGGCATCCTCGGCGGAGACACCCTTAGCGTCATCGTCAACCACTGGCCGTCGCGACTGGGAGGACAGGAACAGTCAAGCTATCTGCGCGAGGCAGCCGCAAGCCTCAGCAAGCACATCGCCGACTCGCTATGGGCCATCCGTCCCAACCAAGGGGTCATCATCATGGGCGACCTTAACGACGACCCGCAGGACAAGTCGTGTGCCGTAGCACTCGGTGCGATGAAAGACCTGAAGAAGGTTTCTCACCACGGATTCTTCAACCCGTGGTGGAAGATGCTCGACAAGGGCATCGGCACTCTCGCCTACAAGGGACAGTGGAATCTCTTTGACCAGATTATTGTTTCGGGGACACTCCTTGAACAGAATACCGACGGACTGCGTTACTGGAAATGTCAGGTCAACAACTTCGACTTTCTCAAAAGCGATACCGGCAACCGTCAGGGTTACCCGCTCCGCACCTATTCGGGCGGCGTGTTCCTAAACGGATATTCTGACCACTTCCCCACTGAAATCTTCCTCATCAAGGAACGTAAATAATGGCTGAAAACAACGACACAAAAGACATCGCACCGTTTGCCATCACGATAGGACGGCAGTTTGGCAGCGGAGGCCGCGAACTCGGCAAGAAACTTGCCGAGCGGTTAGGCATCGACTACTATGACAAGGAACTGCTCGTGGAATCGGCCAAACTGGCCGGTGTCAACCCCGAGTTCTTTGAAAAGAAAGACGAGCGTTTCCCCACATTTCTAAACGGTCTTTTCTCATTCTCGATGGGATTCTCGCCGATGGCCTATTACACCGGTGCGTCGTCAATCAGTGACGACGGCCTCTACAAGGCATTGAGCGACTTCCTGCTGTCGACAATCGAGAAAAAATCATTCGTGGTCGTCGGGAGGAGTGCCGACTACATCCTGCGCCACCATCCCCGCTGCATCAATATCTTCGTCCACGCCCCTGTAGACAAATGCGTCGACCGCATTACACGCCGCTGCGACTCGCCCGACCGCGACAAGGCCCGCGCCCTCGCCGAAAAAACCAACCGTCTGCGTGCCGAGTATTACAACTTTTACACCGACAAGACTTGGGGCGACGCGGCCACCTACCATCTGACAATCGACTCGTCGACACTCCCGATGGACGATATCGCTGACATCGTCATCGGGTATGTCAAGAAAAAACTAAACGCTAAATAACTTTCCACATGGAAATAATAAATTTTGACAGCACCCCCTCTCTCGTCAGCCAGTATATGAGCGAGTTGCGTGACATAAACGTGCAGAAAGACATGCTCCGTTTCCGCCGCAACCTCGAACGCATCGGCGAAATCATGGCCTATGAAATATCAAAACGCATGACATACCGCACTGACGAAGTCATAACCCCGCTCGACACCGCCAGTTGCCACGTTCTTGACGAGAAAGTAGTGCTCGCCACAATTTTCCGCGCCGGAATACCTTTCCACAAAGGATTTCTCGACTATTTCGACCATGCCGAAAACGCATTTGTGTCGGCCTACCGCAAGTATAAGGAAAAAGAAAACTTTGACGTATTCATCGAATACATCGCATCGCCGCGGCTCGACGGAAAGACTCTCATTATCGCCGACCCGATGCTTGCGACCGGCGCATCTATGGAGCTGAGCTACCGCGCGCTCCTGACCAAGGGGGAACCGGCCCACATCCACGTCACATCGGTCATCGCCTCGCAAGTGGCCATCGACTACATCAAGTCCACTTTCCCCGAAAACAAAACCACCGTATGGGTCGGCGCGATTGACAACGAAATCAACGCCCACTCCTACATCGTCCCCGGTCTCGGCGACGCCGGCGACCTCGCCTACGGAATCAAAGAATAAGACAATTTTAAGTCAGAAGTCAGAGTTATGAGTTATGAAGTATATGCCGGGGCAACCCTTTACTTCATCACTCATAACTCTGACTTCTGACTTAATATCCTTCTGACTTATTCAGTGTTGTCGTCGAGGCGGGGGAGGATGGAGCGGGCGGTGACGTAGTCCGAGAATGCCTGCTTGTAGGACTCGGAAACGGGGATATATGTCTTGCCGAAGACGATGCGGTTGCGCTCGATGACCTTTATTTTGCCGGTGTTGACGATAAACGAGCGGTGGACGCGCATGAAACGGTCGGCGGGGAGACTGCGTTCAAGGGTTTTCATGCTCATCAGGGTCATGATGCAGCGGTCGTTGTCGGTTGTGTAAATCTTGACATAATCTTTCAGTCCCTCGATATAAAGGATGTCGTTGACAGGAATCTGCACGAGCTTGTACTCGCTCTTGACTATAATGTAGTCATTGCTTGACGAGCTGCCGCTATTGGCCGCAGAACCGCTGCGGGCCATTTCGACCCATTGCAGTGCGCGGTTGGCGGCAGCAAGGAACTCCTCGTAGCTGACCGGTTTCAGCAGATAGTCGAGGGCGTTGACGCGGAACCCCTCGACAGCGTAGGTGTCAAAGGCGGTCGTGAAGACGATGCGGGTCGACGGAGGGATGATGCGGGCAAACTCGATGCCGTTGAGCTGCGGCATCTGAATGTCGAGAAACACCACGTCGGCACCGCCGTCGAGTATCAGCTGGATAGCGTCGCGCGGGGAAGAAAACTCGCCGACGAGGGTCATGAACGGAGTTTTTTCAATATAGGAGGCAATCAGGCCCGATGCAAGGGGCTCGTCATCAATGACGCAGCTGCGTAGTGTAGTTGTCATGCGGGGAGAATGTGATTTAAGTTAATTGTTAATTCAGTATTGTAACGGTTGCCGTCAAGGCCGGAGGCAAATGACGCGTCGTTGCCGTAAATCAGGGCGAGGCGGCGGCGCAGGTTCTGCTCGCCTATCCCCTGCTTGCCCGGCTGTGACGCGGCATCGGGCGCGACAGAATTGGATGTCACACAGGTTATGCGCCCCTTGGCGGCGGTTATCTTGATGTCGATGGTATCGGCGGGATTGCCTGTGTTGCCGTGCTTGAACACGTTCTCAATCACCGTGATAAACAGCAACGGGGCAATCAGGCTGTCAGCACAAGGCCCGGCATCAAGGGTCACGTTCATTTTCAATCCGGGATTAAGCCGCAACCGCATCAGTTTCACATAATTGTCGACAAATTCCAGTTCCTGTTTGATTGTCACCGCGCCGGGGCTCTCATAAAGGACGTAACGCAACAGCCGGCTTAGCTCATGAACGGCATTCTGCGCCTTGGCGGGAGAGATGGCGATGAGGGCGTAGATGCTGTTGAGGGTGTTGAACAGGAAATGGGGGTTGAGCTGGCTTTTGAGATTTTTAAGTTCCTCCTCGCGATGGGATGCCACAAGCTCGCGGCTGCGGCGCTCAAGATTGAGCCACCGGTCACCCATGCGCAGTGCCACGCTCAGCCCTATCGTCAGAATGAGCATCACGAAGTCCCTCAGAAGCAATGACGCAGCCCGGGCAAGAATCTGCCACTCGGTGGGGTCGGGACCTTTGCGGTGGCGGGGTTGGAAACCGTTGCAGACCATGCGCCAGCCAATATAGGTCACTGTCAACACGACAGCCGTCAGGATGAGATTATAGATGACAAATTTCCAGACTGACCGCCGGCTCGTCAGCGACCGCTCGATAATAAAATAATAGTTGATATAGAAAACAGCAATGAATATCAATCCCTTTATATACATCCACGGACTCATCCCCCGCCACGGCGATGCAATTGTTGACAACACCTCGGGAAGAATAAACAGGATGCATATAAACAGCAGATGGGTCAGAAACGTATTGACCCGCTTTTTATGACTGATATCACTCATAGCTCTATATTCTTGTTCCTTACTGTTAGGTGAGACGAAATTAGCACTTGGCGTGATAATTCACAAATCCTCTCTACCAATCCACATCTTTCCCCGACAATCGCGGGTCAATCGCGCCGGGCACGGGCCGCAAGCATCCGATGGCCGAGACGGCAGTAAAGACACTTGCGCGTCTCGCAATAGCTGCGGCGCAACTGAATAAGTGCCTGCGAGGCAAAGGCATCACGGGACTTCAATCCGGCACGCTCAAACATTGAGATAATCGCATTGCGCTCTGCCGGCAAGTCCTGAAGCATCGACATGGCCCGCTGAACAAGGTCTTCGTCACCGCGCGAATGCCCGTAGGCAACCATCAGCGGCACGACCACATTGATGACGAGAGACTCGGCCGACCCACGGCTGAGTCCGCCGAGGGTTCCGGGTGCCTCGGCACCGAATGTATAGTGCCGCTCCCAGTAACCCGAGGGAGCCGACGAGAACATCCTGACAGCCTCGTCGGTATCGGTCAGACCTACGATGCGGTTCAGCAGACGGAAACCACCCGCGACCACGGCGGCAAGCATCGCCACGCGGCGGTGGGGGAAATTTCCGGGACGCATGCGCCCCATCTTCCATCCGAGCGGCTGAAGGGGGCGCAGTCCGAACTTGTGGGCATAAAACTTGTGTTCCTGAACGAGCCTCGCGACATAAGGGTCAGCGGCGGGCGCGGTGTCAAGCAACTGCCCCTGACCGAACAGCAGGGCTTCAAGCGACAGCAGCGAGTCGCTGTGCTTGCGCAGGAAATGCAGCGGGACGGCTGTGGCGAGACGCTGCATCGGCTCGCCGTTTATCCCGAACCCGAGGGCGCGGGCGAGAGTGACGTAGCATGTCTGTTCCCAGTCGCCGACGGTGGATTCAAGAATCGCATTGACGCGGTCGACTTTGTCATAGACGCGCTCATAGGCAAGCGCGGTTATCCAGTCGGTCAGATAAAGCGGGGGAATTGCGGCAAGTTCAGCCGCACAGGGGAGGTCGATGTCGGCACGGTCAACAAGGTCGTGATAGCGGGAATGGAACTCGGGGGCGCATTTCATGACCATCTGCGGTATAGTCTGTCCGTCGTGACGCCTGATCTCGGTGTCGTCGCGGTCGACGACGTGAAGAATCACCGAGTCGTAGGCACGGTCGCCGTCATGGCCGTGACGGTGCCAGTCGCTTGCCCTGACATGGATTTCGACATCCCCGGCCCACAGGTCACCCCCGATCGAGACCTTGGCGTTGAAAAAGTCAGGTCCCGACCCGGTGTTCAACTGTCCCGGATCAAGGATAGCGACCTTGCGACCGTCGACAGTGACCATGTCAGTGTGCAGAAGCAGACGGTGCTGCCACACATATTGCATCAGGCGTTCCATAACGGAGAGAGGATGCCGCCGGGATTACACCTCGGTCATGCGGTTGAAAGCAACCATCTTTATAGCTGTCTCGGCAGCCTCGGCACCCTTGTCGCCCATCGGGCCTCCCACACGGTCTATCGCGTCCTGCTCGGTGTCGACGGTCAGCACGCCGAATATAACCGGGATATCACACTCGGCGTTGAGATGGGTGATGCCCTGTGTAACACTTTGGCACACATAGTCAAAATGGGGCGTGCCGCCGCGCACGACGCAGCCGAATACAATCACAGCGTCAAACGACTCGGTTTCAATGAGTTTCGAGGCGGCAAAAGTCAGCTCGACGGCACCGGGAACGTCAAAAAGCGCGATGTCGTCATAGCTCAAGCCGTAGTCGGTCAGAGATTTAACCGCGCTGTCGCGCAGTTTCCGGGTTATGTGGCCGTTCCATTCGGCGGTTACAATCGCAATCTTGACTTCGTCAAGCTGCGGCAGCGGAGTAGTAGGGACTGATTGAGACATATTTTTTATAGTGAACAGTGAATGGTGAAAAAGTGGGCGGTAACAAATTAACTCAGGATGAGACTGAATTTTGCCCTTCACTTTTCGCTTTCTATTTTATCTTGGGAAAACTTTGTGCCACAGGCTGAGGATGTCGAGCGAGCGGCTTTTGGCATTGACGAGGATGTCGACGATGCGGCGGTGTTCCTCTCCGGCGTTGATTTTTGTGGCCTTGTGGAACATGGTGTTGAGCAAGTGGACACCCTTGTCACGCATGGCAGGAATCTGCAACATAGACTCGCCGAGGTCAATCGACATCACGAGCTGCTCGCGGGTGAAATCGGGCGACAGCTTTGTGGAATATTTCAAGGCCCGGGAGAAATATTGCACGGCCTCGCGGTGACGGCCCATGTCGGCGAGAGTACGCCCTTCGGTGAGCAACGATTCAATCAGGCGCGAGGTGGCATCACCGATTCCCTCGTTCACCATCTGCAAGTAGGTCGACGTTGCGGCCTGATAGTGGGCCAGCAGCTCGGCCTGCTTCACGCGGGAACGGTAGACCGAGGTCGAGGCATTCAGGGCCATGATGTGGGCGCTGCCATATCGATTCGGATCTGTCTTGGCGAGGCGTTCAAAAATTTTGAGCGACTTTTCAAGCTCGCGCTCGGCCTGCTTGAACTCGTTTCCTCCGACATGTATATAGGCGATGTCATAAAGCAACGCGGCAAGAATCTCAAGAAACGGCTCGTCTTTTCGGCGCGGTTCCTGAGAGAGAAGATTGAGCGTGGATGCCGCCGTGGATGTCGCCAAGTCCATCTCGCCGTTCTCGATGTAGAGTGCTGTCAATATCTGCATCAGCGCGGCATGGATATTGAGCAGATGGCCGCTCTCGTCGCCGGCGCGCATGATGAGCGCGTCAATATCGACAATCGACCGTATGGCACGGGCTGTCTCATCGCGCTCGACCATTTCGACAGCCGTGCGCCGGAAGAAATCGTATGCCGTGTTGAAATCAGACTCGCCGATGGCATGGCGCACCTGAGCCATCGCGCGCGAACGGCGGAAAATGGCCCTCAGCGGGGCGATATCGGTTGTGACCGACAGGAAAACCGATTCGAGGGATGTAGGCTTCATGGGCGGGAAAGTGTTGACAATATTGATTTCAAGGCATCGACCACGCCTCCGGGGCCGGGAGAGCCGACGGCGGTTTTTTCGCGTTCAGGGAATTTTTCAACCGTGGCCGAGGCTGTGTCAATGTTATAAAAGCGCGGGGTATAAAACTCGATGTGGAGCCGGTAGTTCTCGTCGGCATCACGGTTGCCGAAAACCAGCTGCAGATCGTCGGTCGTGGTGACAATGACATCGGCAAGTTCCATGTTGTCAAGCACCGAAGGCATGACACGGGTGACGCGCGGCACCTGAAATGTCTCGAAATAGGGAAGATACACCACGGTGGCCTTGCGGGCGCGGGCATGCTCAAGCAGGTCGAGAAGACGCGGGCGCACACGGTCGTTCAGTGAGAAATAGGAGCCGAAGACAACGACATCGTCAGGATCGATACGGGGCCAGACGGTGTCAAACTCCACATCGGGTTCACGTCCGTAGCCGACCAGTCGGACCGTTCCGTCGGGTTGCTCGAAGATGTCGCGCTGCGGTGACCGGCCTTCGGTAAAACGGTCGACTGACCTGACATCCACCCCGGCCGAGGCGAGATAATCTACAATGATGTCGCCGACAGGGTCGGCTGCGGCCTCGCCGACCATGACAACGCTGTGTCCCGCAGCAGCGAGCGAGGCAGCCGCCCGGCCGATGCGGTCACACGGCATGACTGTCACACCGCCGTCACGGCCGAAAATCAGGTTGAGGGGCAATTCGCCTATAAATATAATCTTTCCCATAGCCTGCGTGCGTGCCGGTTACAATTCGTTGCGCGATTTGTGGCCCAGATAGCCGCCGTGGTGCCGCTTGGCATAGTCGGCCGCGCTGAAACCGGTCGCATTCATCACGTTGACTACCAGTATGTCGCCAATTACGGTCATCATGGTTGTCGAGGTGGTGGGCGTCAGGCCGAGGGGGCACACCTCGGGCGCGCCGCCGGTCCACAGTGTCACGTCGGTTATCCGTGCCAGCTCGCTGTCGGCGTTGCCGGTAATGACGATGAGGGGAGTCTGGGGATAAAGATTTTTGGTGAGCGTCACCAAGTCAAGAATTTCGCGTGTCTTGCCCGAATTGGAGATAAGAAGCATGACATCATTGGGTTGCAGGACGCCCAAATCACCGTGCTGAGCCTCACTCGGATGCAGGTTTACAGCCGGTATGCCGGTCGACGAGAATGTTGTGGCGATATTCATCGCAATCTGCCCGGCCTTGCCCATGCCCGAGGTAACGAGTTTGCCTCCACGGCGGTGTACATGCTCGACGATGAGACCGACGGCCTTGTCATAGGCGTCGGAATAGGGTATGCTCAGTATCGCACTACTTTCGGCCTCGACAATCTGACGCATTGACTCTTTAATATCCATGCTAAGTAGATGTTCAAATTAAAACGACAATATGTTTACAGTAGATGCGGAGTGGAATCTTGCATATCAACAGCTTGTCCTTTCGGGTCGTTTCGGCCTTGTCGTTCAGTCGCATAGCTCGCTATGCTCCTTCGCTCCGCGGCCAAAACGCCTCCGAAATGACCGCGCTTTTGATATGCATTTAATCTGAACATCTACTTATCTGTTTTTGTGCTGACTTTATAGTGCAAACTTACACAAAAAAAACGACATTAACCTCCATGCAGGCGACATATTTTCGCCCTTATAGCGTTGTTGCCGGAGGAAGTGGTCATTTTACAGGCTCATAGAGTGCGATTGTCTCCTTGAGCGAGGAAACGACCATAGCGCGCAACTCGGGAGGTGACATGACCATCACGCGCGGCCCGAGCGACAATATCTCCTGAACGAAGTCGGGGGTCAGGCGCAGGCGGTAGTGAAACACCGAGTAGGAATCGTGGACCATCTCCTGCTGGGAATGGTGGAGCGGTAGGGCGCGGAGGTATTTGGCCTGACGGGAATCTACCTTCAGGGCCACCTCCTTGGGGTCGCCGTGGGAGAAGACGATGCCGAATGCGTCGCGCACAAACGCGTCGCTGTCAAAGTCATCGGGAATGGCGAATGTCACGGTGTCAAGCACATTCACGTCGGTCATGCGGTCAAGGGCATAGGTCTTTATCTTGTCCTCCCTGACATTGCGTCCCGTGACATACCACCGCTGACGGAATATTTTGAGGAAATAAGGCTCGACCGTCACGCCGGGCGACGGGTTGACGCGGGTATAGGGGTGATAGGTGAACGAGACAGGATGATATTCCTTCAAGGCTCCGATGACGGCACTGAGGTGCATTCGGGCCGAGGGGACATCTTCGAGGAAAATGCGGTCCGAAACCTCCCCTACGCTCGACAGGACGTTGCTCATGGCGGCCGAGTTGAGCAGCCAGTCGGTGACACTCTCGCTGTAGCTGTCACTCTCCGAGTCGATATAGTACTCAAATGTCGATGGGTTGCACTCGATGTTGATTTTGAAAAGCTCCTCGATAGCGTTGCGATAATTGTAAAATGTGCGGCGCGGCATCGGCTCTCCGTCGCTGATGGGCGACTGCACCCACAGGCGGTTGAGCCTCTCGCGGGTAATCGCCCCGTGACGCTTGATTGTGTCAATCAGCCAGATGTATCGGTTCAGAAGGTTCTTGGACATAATGTAATCAATTATAAAGGCGCGATAAATCGCACGGCTAAGGCAGCCCCATATACGACAAGAATTTCATTTTTTACGGGTTTCAAAGGTAGGTAACACGAGGGCATGAATCATGCAACGCTGTGTTAAAGAGGGTTAATCCACTGCTTTTTCGGCGCGGGAAACGGCATCGGCGATGAAACTGCCTTTAGCCAGTTTTGAGGCCAATGACATGGCATTGGCCTTCATCACGGCGTAATCCCCGGGGGTGAGCCGTGACAGAATCTCAGGAAGGTCGCGCAATGATGATACGCATATCCCCGCATTATATTCCTTTACAATCCCGGCAAGGGCGGCCTGATTCCAGATGATGACCGGCAGACCCGATCGGAGGTAGAGGGATGTCTTGTGGGGCGCGTTATATTTCAGATATTCGCCAAGCGCGCCCGCCCCCTCGTCGAGCGAGGAACCGTACCACACAACGCCGAAATCGCCCTGCGCGGTGGCAATCAAGGTGTCGGAATCGACATATCCCATCGCGTGAATGCCGGGGGTCAGCCTTGACTTGTCGATACCGCCGCCGTAAATGACCAAGTCAAGCGACGGGACGGCCTCGCCGAGCTGATAAATCCAGTCATTGTGAACCGGCGAAGCATTTCCGGCAAACATCAGGCGGTAACGGCCGCCGGGGGCGAGATTCTGAACAGCCGGGACCGAATCAGACAGGTAGTCCCACAGACCGGCCTCGATTATCGGCACAGTCACCCCGTTGTCAACGAGCCACCGGCGCATAGCAGGAGTGTGAATAACTATGGCCGTGCTGCGGTTTAGCCGCTCGACCTCCCACTCGACAGTCAGTTTCTTGCGCCGGAAACTGCCGAGGTCGTGAATGAGGGTTATGACCTTGGCTCCGCGGGCATTGGCACGGCTGACCACAAAGTCATAGTACTTTTTAAGCGGGTACTGCACGAGGAGTATGTCACCTTTTTTCAGCGACATGACCCCTTTCAACACACTCGCGAGGGTTATAAAGTAGGCTCCGACCGCACTGCCGACCCGACGCTGGCGCAACCCGATGTTCCGGTATCCCATCGACTGCAATATAGCCTCGACATCGGTTTTCGCCTTATCGCCCCCGCCCCCGATTTTACGGTAATTCTTGGATATATAACACTTCATCAGTTTTCAAGTAATTCCGCAAAGGTAGCAAAATTTTGATGAAGGACGCGGAAAAGCGCAGGGAAATTTTGGCGGATACTGCCTCACGACAGAACTCGGGACACATATCCTCGGTGACGGAACCACCGGTGCGCCCAGTTGGGAACCATGTAGACGTACCCCGAAATATCCTCGTGGGGAACGCAATCGAGCATGGCACCGATTATTGATGCAGACTGCGATACGCTTAGCCCCGTCTGCCGCGCTATCTCCTCACGCAACAGACCGTAGGAGACCTCGCGAACCGCTTCTGCAGTCAGGCTGCGCCCGAGACGGCGGCGAATCTCGTCGGGTGACGGGAGTTTTACTTTGGGACCGACATGCAACCCATCAAAACAATATTCGCCGTCAACACGACGCATCACAAACCCGCTGCTGTTGCGACGATTGCACTCCTCGGCCCACTGCCGAGCCACAGAATTGGAAATTCCGCGCAACACCTCGGGAATAATGGGACAACGCCTCAATTGCCCGTAGGAATAACCCTCACGGTTAATTCCGCCCGACCCCGACGGCACATCGGAGTCGGAAACGGAACACACGTCCCCGCCATCAGCAGTCAACGCATCCAAAAGATTGCTCAAAAAACCCATAATTATCGTCCAAATAATCTACTGAACCAATTTGATTTTTTTGTAGGCTCACTCTGACCAAGTTCACGGATGGACCGAAATTCAACATCCACGACCCACTCCGTATCCTCCTCACTGGTCAGATTTCTGTATTTTTCAGAATCGTATGCATAGTTCAGACTCGCTAAGACAATTTTAACCGAGGCTTGTATAGCACGTTTTTTTGACTCAGAGACTGTGGCTGATGATGATGAACTAATTGTCAATGAATAACGCAATATGTTTCCTTCCATTCTCATTTCGGTCATGTGTTTCCATTCCGGTTCTTCGTCGAGCCACAAAAGATGCTCAGGAATATAAGGAGGACTAACAGGGTCAAACTCTGTGACGAGTAGCATCCTTCCATTTCCTTTACTCCGACTTTCAGTCGAAGATGAATTACTAACGCTGACATTGCCGGAAACTGCCTTATAACTTGCTCCACCCGAATGAGTAGTCTGATTTTTAAGTAATTCACTAAGGCATCTCCCTTTTTTATATGACACAGTGATTTTTGTTGCGCCCAGACCTTGTGCCAATCGGGTAAAATCATGCATTTTGTCACAAATAAATCGACCATCAGCCTCGTCACTTGGGAAATACAAGCCAATATCAGTCGGATGAGCTACATATAGCACCCCAGATTGCGGATGACCTTTTGGAAATCTCACATCCTCGGGAAGGTATCTTTTCCGAAATACAGTCAGACTATGGGTATCAATGCCCGTTGTATCATCAGCAATCATTAAAAATTGTCTATCCTCATAGGGTCGAGAATTAAATCTGCTTAATGCCATATTTATATTATTTAGATAATTCTTTTTCTAATTGTTGTGCGTCGTTTCTGATTGTTTCGTTCTTGCAAGTCAACGCACGCTGTACATATTCCAATGCCAAGATATTGTCATCAAAATAGTCTTCTATCATTGCAAGCAACATGTTACACTTACCATAGCTATAACTTCCGATTAAAAACTCGTCCACGATTTTTTTCAATAGATTCTCGGCTTTTTCAAATCGCTCTTGCCGTTTGCTTTTAATCTCTACGGCAATATCAAAAATAACCTCAGCAATATCTAAAATCGCGTAGGGGTCTTGATTGTATTTTTCAATATAACGGTCTATTTTATATTCATATTCATCAACACGTTTTTTCGCCACAAGATTCTTTATTTGGGTCAGATCAATCTCGTAGGGAGGTACATACCGGCTAATAAAGATGTTTAAACATCCCTTAAACTGAGTGCGCATAGATGTGTCTTTCATCATATCATAGGCGCGTAACGACAAGTATGTATCGCCTCTTTCATCACAGAAATCAAAATCTTTGCCATCAAGCTGGACTTTATCAATCAATTCCCATTCAACGAAATCGAAATCATCTTCAAAACGATAATGTACACCACGATTGGTCATGATAAAATCAGTGTCACTACTCTCATCACGATAATATATGATATCTTCATTAGCCGGAAGGTTAAAAATCCTTCTTAGTCTACTTATTTCACGAGGTGGGATATTTTTTCCCACATAATTATCATAATTATTGTCAAATTCCCTCAATGAACTGACAAAGTTGCGAAGTAACTGTTTCTGTTCATCGTAGACATCCTGTACCATTATCTGTCGTTCTCTCTTGTTTAATGCAAATTTTACAACAAAAAACAAATCGACAACCCAGCACAATACACATGCAGCAAAAAGATAAAATGCCCAATTATTATAAAATATTTCCACAATGCATGAAACATCGGTCAATACCGACCAAAACACATAAACAGGCTTTATCAATCCGAAGAATGTCAACACAAAGGCACATAATGTAATCGAGAAATATGTTCTATACCGCATTAAGGCGCGATGAACACCAAGCAATCCCCCAAAAAGCCATCCGAGAAAAACAGCTGTCGCAGAACTACGGTTAGGCGTATTTTCACGAGACATTTCTTCTATATCAGCCGTTCCAAATGCAATGAACAAAAGAAATGCACACCCGCCATACCACCATAAATAATTATGGTTCCATGATATAGTTCTGTCAATCAATTCACCATTTATCTGAGAACGTGATGATTCAGAGACAACATCAATAACACGGTTTATACGATCCGTCTGCGACTCGCTTATTTCAGCCAAATTGACCGCGTATATTTGATCGTCTGTCAGATTTTCATTATCCGAACAACTGATAAAAGATATACACGCCAGTATTCCGATTAGACATAACCGGATTTCATGTGATAATGATTTAGTAACCATTGTTTCTTGTATTTTTTAGTTTATAAGAAAGACGTGAATCCGCCTGAATTGTTTTATCCATCGAAAGTCGGGCTCTGGTAAACCTCTGGGTGACAGATAAAAGCAAGCAGTTTCACGCCTGTATATATACAGGTGCTCAACGCACTTGCCGAACCTATTCTACCCGAGTAAAAAAGTGTACCAGACTTTGACTTTCGGAATAAGTTTCGACAATATTGTATAACAATGTATGTACCTGACAACGTCTCATCCTCTGACGAGCGATGTCAATAGTGCAAATTTATGAATTAATCTGATTAAAATCCAAATTTTGCCCACTATTTAACACTGATTCCATACACGCGCTTACTGCTTGCTTAATGACGGTGTAAAATTACTGCGAGGTTACGCCAATAACTGTCTTAGTGGAGCAAATTTTATCGGCTGCGACAATTTTTGTCGTAGTCTATGCTTAATTTTGCGGTATGATACATCAATATAAGTTTTGTCTATGGCTTGTCAACAAGCTGGCAGACCGGGAGATGTCGCTGGAGGAGATTCAGCGCGAGTGGCTTGACAGCGCGAGCAATGACGAGGGGGTTCCTCTGACGGCGCGGACGTTTTCGCGCTACAGGGCGCATGCCGAGTCATTGCTGAATGTCGACATCGAATGTGACAAGTCGACAAACCGTTACCGTCTCGTGGCCGGGGACAATGTGGCTGACTGGATACTGAGCGCGATGCGCGTCAGCGAGCTTGCCCGACGTGTCGACATCCGAGACTTCATCATGCTTGAAAATCCTCCGGCGGGAAGCGGGATTCTCGACACGGTCATAAAGGCCCGCGAGCGATGCGCAATGCTGAAGTTCAGCTATCGCTCGCTTTATCAGGAAACCCGCAGGTACCGGGCCGTGCCCCTGTTCCTGCGCCTGTTCAGGCAACGGTGGTATGTGACTGCCCGACGTGAAGGCAAGGATTTTCTGACCACCTTTGCACTTGAACGCATGACCGATGTCGCGATGGTTGAAAACACTGCCCCCGCGACGATGCTGCCTGTCTCTCCCGAGGAATATTATGACGACTGTTTCGGCGTAATCCATTCGGGCGAGCCTGAGCGCATAGTGTTGCGCGCATTCTGGCCGCAGAACGCTTATCTTGCCGAGGTGCCGATGCACCACTCGCAACGCGCGGTGGCTGAAAACGACAACTGGACCGACTATGAGCTGTATCTGCGTCCCACCTATGATTTCAAGCAGGAGCTGCTGTGGCACCGCGACAAACTCGCTGTCATCTCGCCCGCATGGCTGCGCGACGACATGCTCGACATTCTCAGGCGCATGGCCGAGTCATACAAGAGCGGGGAGCCGCACTGCAAGGATGAATGAATGTCATCAGGGCGTTTTCACTTCGCCCGAGGGGGCGAGGACGAGGCGGCCGTCGTCCATGAGGGCACGGACGAGGGGAATTACCCGGTCGGGCGTGACTGAGAGCTGCCCGGCAATGTAGTTGACGGTGTGACCGCCGGGTTGGGAGGCAAGATAAAGGATTGACTCGGTCATGGTGCGGGTGTCGTCAGCGGGGCGCGCAGTGACAGGGCGAGACTGGCGGCACACGTCGCATTTTCCGCACGGATGCTCCGGGGTTTCGCCAAAATATCGCAACATCGTGTTGACACGGCACTCGTCGAGCGAGAACGTGAACCGTTTCATGGCATCGATGCGCTTTTCAAGACGCTCGCGCTGCACCTCGTAGACCTCGCGGGGGAGAATGACATATTTAGGCAGCTCGCGCGAGGTGGTATAGACAATGTAGGGGGTTGTCTTGCGGGGGACGTAGCTGATAATGTGCATCCTTGACAGCAGCAGCAACGATTGGTAGACCTTTTCGCTCGACATGACAAGACGCTGTGCGATAAGGACTTCGTTAATATACACATAGTCGGCAAAGAGGCCGGTATAGGTGCGCAGGAGTAGTTGCAGCACCTCGTCGGTGTCCACGTCGACCCGCAAGTTGTAAAGCTCCTCTTTCCCCACCGTGACCATTACCCGGGAGCGCGTCGTGGTTTCCTCGACAAATTCCAGATACCCGGCGCGGGTTAGAATCTGCAACGCGCTGTGGGCGGTCAGCGGCTTGAGATCAAACGTGTTGCAGAACAGGTTGAAATTGAACTCGTAGACGACGTTATATCCGCTCCCGACGGCAACATTGAGGAAATTGCCGACAAGTTCGTAGACCCGCGCGATGTATTCCTTGTCGGGGAACGCCTCGGCGACGCGTCGCGTCAGGACACTCTTGTCATAGCGCGACGCGATGATGACGGCAAATGCCGGCTTGCCGTCGCGGCCCACGCGGCCTGCTTCCTGATAGTATTCTTCGAGCGAGGAGGGGAGGTCGTAGTGGGCGACCACGCGCACGTCGGGTTTGTCTATTCCCATACCGAAAGCGTTGGTGGCGACCATGACACGCACCTCGTCGCGTTTCCACCGGTTCTGTTTCTCATCCTTCTCCTCGGGGAGGAGCCCGGCATGGTAAAAATCGGCGCTTATCCCCTCGCGGCACAGCATTTCGGCAATCTCGCGGGTGCGGCGGCGCGAGCGCACATAAACAATCGAGCATCCGCGTGTCGATTTCAGTATTTTCAGCAGCAGGCCGTCCTTGTGGTCACCGTAACGCACGATGTAGGACAGGTTGTCGCGCGAAAAGCTGCGGGAGAACATGTTGGGCTGCCTGAAACGCAGTGTCGACATGATGTCGCGTGTCACCTCGGGAGTGGCCGAAGCAGTCAGTGCAAGCACCGGGGCGGAGGGAAAAATGTCGCGCAACGAGACGATTTTTAGATAGGAAGGACGGAAATCATACCCCCACTGCGAGATACAGTGGGCCTCGTCGACAACGATGAGCGACACGGTCGTGAGACGGAGCATTGACAGGAACCGCTCGTTTTGCAGCCGCTCGGGGGAGACATAGGCGATTTTGACTTTGCCGAGCCGACAGCGGTCCATAGCGAGGCGACTCTCTCCCGGAGTCATCCCGGCATGAAAAAAAACAGCCTTGATACCACGGTCGCGCAGATTGTCGACTTGGTCTTTCATCAGCGAAATCAGCGGTGTCACGACGATTGTCAGGCCGTCGAGCATCATGGCGGGAACCTGAAACGTGATTGACTTGCCGCCACCGGTAGGCAGCAGTCCCAGCGTGTCCTTCCCCTCCAGCACCGATGCTATAATCTCTTGCTGCAAAGGACGGAACGCATCATAGCCCCAGTATTTTTTAAGAACGGTTAACAATGGGTCAATTCAGTTCAATGCACAATTTTTCATGCAGCCGCGGAGCGGCGGGGCCATGCGTAACCCCACGCCTCGGCGTGGGGACCGGCCGGTACTCTGATATATCGAGCATCGGAGATGCGAATCTATGGTCGCCACCATAGGCTCGCGTCTTCGACGCTTTTTCGCTTGTTTTGCCTTCTCCCCCCACGCCAAGGCGTGGGGTTTCGCATAACCCCGCCGCTCCGCGGCTTGTCACCGTCAGCTTTAGACCAACAATGGCAGGACAGGCACTCCCGCTTGCAAGGTCGCGCCACGGTGCGACACAATGCAGTTTACTTAACGAGATTGCAAACTGAGTCCTGCGGGCTCAACGAAAGTGCCATCCCAAGGGATGATGCATTCTCAATTGTCAATTCTCAATTCTCAATTGTCAAGGTGTATCTCCTTGATGAGCAGCTGGATGTTTCCGGTCATGCCGTGATGCTTGTTTTCCTCGATGGTGTAGCAGATGCTGAATGGGCGGCGCGAGTGGATGTGGTCAAAGAGCGATGCCTTGTTAAAGGCGATGCCGTTGAGAACCTTTCCGCAAGTGTCGTCGACAAGTTCGAGCTTGATGTGCTCGTTGTGACGGCCCACGAGCTTGCTCGTGCCGAAATCCATCACTCCGCGTGTGCAGAACACAGGCTTATTATTGCCCGGCCCGAATGGGTTGAACTTGCGCAGCAGGGTCAGGAACTCGGGAGTGATTTCAGAGAAACTGAGGAAAGCGTCGATGTCGAGCAGCGGTGTCAGCTGTGACGGGAGAATATTGTTGGCCACATATTCCTCGAAACGGCGCGTGAACTCGGGAATGTTTTCCTCTTTCAACGACAGGCCGACAGCATAGGTGTGTCCGCCGAAGTTTTCGAGCAGGTCGCGGGCCGAATCGAC
The DNA here is from genome assembly GCA_002494015.1 of Porphyromonadaceae bacterium UBA7042. Classification (GTDB taxonomy): domain Bacteria; phylum Bacteroidota; class Bacteroidia; order Bacteroidales; family Muribaculaceae; genus Duncaniella. The sequence goes on from DLAR01000099.1 coordinate 34,854, forward strand.
CGCTTTGTACACGTCAAATCCCTGTACCGAGCGCGACGAGCCGGTGGCAAGACCGTTGGAAAAGGTCAGCACGACCGACGGCTTGTAATAAAGCTCGGTCAGGCGCGACGCTACGATTCCGATAATTCCCTTGTGCCAGTTTTTGTTATATATTACAATCGACTTTTTGTCATTGGTCATCTCGCCCCGCTCCTCAAGGATGGCGTTGGCTTCATCGGTAATGTGCTTGTCAAGTTCCTTTCGGTCCTGATTGTACCGGTCGATGGCTCGCCCCTTGGCATAGGCATCGGCCACGTCGCGCGCCACCAGCAGCTCGACGGCTTCTCGCCCGCTCTGCATGCGGCCCGACGCATTGATGCGCGGCCCGATTTTGAAAATGACGTCGCTGATTGTTATCTCGCGGTTTCCGAGCCCGCAGATGCGGATAATCGTGCGCAACCCCATGTTGGGATTGGCATTGAGCCTCCGCAATCCGTGATAGGTCATGATGCGGTTCTCGTCGACCATCGGGACGATGTCGGCAGCGATTGACACTGCCACAAGGTCGAGCATCCCTTCAAGGTCAGTGGTGGGAATGCCGTTGGAAATCGAGAACGCCTGCATCAGCTTATACCCCACGCCGCATCCCGAAAGGTGGGAGCAAGGGTAGGTCGAGCCTTCGAGCTTGGGGTTCAGGATGGCGACAGCGTCGGGCAGCTCGTCGTCAGGCACATGATGGTCACAGATGATGAAATCAATGCCGAGCGTGCGCGCATAGGCAATCTCCTCGATAGCCTTGATGCCGCAGTCGAGGATAATGATCAGCTTGACCCCCTGCTCGGCCGCGAGGTCGATAGTGGGTTTCGAGATTCCATATCCCTCGTCATACCGCGTAGGGATATAATAGTCAATATTGGAGTAGAAATTCTGGAGATACTTGTAGACCAGCGCGACAGCGGTAGTGCCGTCGACATCATAGTCGCCGTAGACCATAATCTTCTCCTTTGCCCCCATCGCCATGTTAAGGCGGTTGACAGCTTTGTCCATGTCGGGCATCAGGAACGGGTCGTGCAAATCACTGAGCGAGGGATGGAAAAATTTTTCCGCTTCCTCGACCGATGAAATGCCCCGTTGCACCAATAGCTCGCTAATGGGCGGAGTGGCTGAAAACCGCTTCGCAAGGTCGGATTCCAGCTTTTGTTCGTCGGATGTCAGGGGACAGTAATTCCATTTACTTGTCATTTATGTTGTTTCTTTTTTATTTCGGCTTCAAAGCCCGGAAACCACATCATTCTGAGGCAACCCGAGCGGGGAGAGAGGGGGGGAGTATATGAGAAAACGGCATGGCTCAATGGCCAAAGCCGGTCAGGATACAGCGCCCGGTTGACTGCTGAATTGTAAAAGGAGAAAGATATGCGGCACCGCCGCACGCTACTGAATCATCCCTGAGGCGCACTGTCTTTAAGGCAAAAGACACGGGAAAACGCCGCCGGTTTACACCGTCGACTGTTATCCCACGCAAATTTACTAAGAATATTTGGAACTCTTACTAAAAAGAATGTTATTATTGCTAAAAATACACATCAGGAATTGCTGAAAAAAAGGCGGAGACTAATCAGAATGCATCTGAAAAGCCTCCGCTGAACCTAATGGCATTGTGGCACATCACTGCCACTTGTTATATTTCACATTTTCTTGTTTGAATTTCTGTTTCGGCTCGGGAGTCTCGGCGGGATAACCGATTGCCACGACGTTGAGCGGCACAATCGTCGGCGGGAAATGGAAGAAACGGTTAAGGCCGGCAACCCGTTCCATCGCGGGATAGGCACCGCACCACACCGCGCCGAGGCCCATCGAATGAGCCGCGAGCAATAGGTTTTCGGTGGCTGCCGAGCAGTCCTGAATCCAAAAATCGTTTGCCTCGCCGGGGAAACCGAGCTTCTTGTCACCACACACGATTATGGCGAGAGGCGCACGGCCCACAGGCGCCCATGCCGGTGCCATTGCCGCCACCGAGTCAAGCACGGCGCGGTCGTCGAGCACGAGAAATTTCCACGGCTGCTTGTTGCCGGCGGTAGGAGCGGCCATCGCGGCGCGGAGTAGCGAGTCGACGGCTCCGGCTGACACTTCTCGGTCGGTATACTGCCTGATGCTCGTGCGCGTCATAATATTTTCATAAGACGACGCGGCCGGATCACCGGTTACCGTTTTGCCACACTCTGTCTTCCCGCATGAAGACATCCCGAATAACATTGAAATTGCGGCCACAAGGCTGCATAATGCAGTTGATTTCATCTTTTATCTTCTTACTTTTTTGCCAAAGATACGACAAAAAAGCGTCATGGCCGTCATTTTATAATTCTTTTGCATAAAAAAACCTAAAGCGGAAAAATTTGAACGCAAAAGGAGATTGTTGTTAACATTTGACACTCTGTTTCACTTTGACCGAGCGGTTTTATTTGTTAACTTTGCACCTGTATAAAATACTATTTTCCAATCTTTTTTTAAATACCGAAAACTTATATTGAACATGAAATCACTCTGCACTTTTGCGTTGCTCGCAGCATCGGCGGCATCGGCACTGGCCGCCGAGACTGTCACATCGCCCGACGGTTCGGTCCTGCTGACATTTGACCTTGACAACGGGCGCCCTGTCTATACCGTGGACTTCAAGGGGCGTCGGGTCATCAACCCGAGCCATCTCGGCCTTGAACTCTATAGCGAAAACGGCCGCAACGACTTTTCCAAGGCCGGAGAAGTCACCGGGAACGATGCGCTGTCGCTTTCATCAGGGTTCACGCTGACAAATGTCGGACGCGCGTCCAACGACGAGACTTGGCACCCGGTATGGGGCGAGGAGACATCAATACGCAACAATTACAACGAAATGGCCGTGACGTTGCGGCAACCCGAGCGCGAGCGCGAAATCATTGTCAGGTTCCGCGTCTATGACGACGGAATGGGACTACGCTACGAGTTTCCACAGCAGCCCAAGCTCAACTATTTTGTCATCAAGGAGGAAAACACCGAGTTTGCCATGACCGGCGACCACATTGCCTACTGGATTCCCGGCGATTATGACACTCAGGAATACAACTACACGGCATCGCGGCTGAGCGAAATCCGCAGCCTCATGCCATCCAAAGTCAACCCCGACAACGCCTCTACCACCCCCTTCTCCCCAACCGGAGTGCAGACCGCGCTTCAGATTAAAACTGACGACGGCATCTATCTCAACATCCACGAGGCCGCGTGTGTCGATTATGCCACAATGCACCTCAACCTCGATGACAAAGAGATGGTGTTCACCTCGTGGCTCACTCCCGACAACCGCGGGCAGAAAGGCTACATGCAGACACCCTGCCGCTCGCCGTGGCGCACAGTCATGATTACCGACGATGCCCGCAAGACCCTCGCCTCGCGGCTCATCCTCAACCTCAACGAGCCATGCGCGCTCGACGACACATCGTGGATCAAGCCGGTAAAATATATCGGCGTGTGGTGGGAAATGATTTCAGGTGCCGGGTCATGGAACTATACCGACGATGTCTACTCGGTGAAACTCGGCGAGACCGACTATACCAAAACCCGCCCCAACGGCCGTCACAGCGCCAACACCGGCAAGGTAAAACGCTACATCGACTTTGCCGCCGAGCACGGGTTTGACCAAGTCCTTGTCGAGGGCTGGAACGAGGGCTGGGAAGACTGGTTCGGCCAGTCCAAGGATTATGTCTTTGACTTCGTGACCCCCTACCCCGACTTTGACCTGAAACAGCTCAATGAATATGCCGCCGCCAAGGGAGTAAAGCTGATGATGCACCACGAGACATCCTCGTCGGTCCGCAACTACGAGCGTCACCTCGACAAGGCTTACCGGTTCATGGTCGACAACGGATATAACGCCGTCAAGAGTGGCTATGTGGGCAACATCATCCCCCGTGGCGAGTATCACTACAGCCAGTGGATGAACAACCACTATCTCCACGCCGTCAAGATGGCTGCCGACTACAAAATCATGGTCAACGCCCACGAGGCGACCCGTCCCACCGGCCTTTGCCGCACCTACCCCAACCTCATCGGCAACGAGAGTGCCCGTGGAACCGAATATCAGGCTATGGGCGGAAACAGCCGCAGCCACACGTCAATCCTCCCCTTCACCCGTCTGCAAGGCGGCCCGATGGACTACACGCCCGGCATCTTCGAGTTTGACCTTTCGACATTTACCCCCGGCAACAACTCAGTCATCCCCTCGACAATCTGCGGACAACTGGCTCTATATGTGACACTTTACAGCCCACTGCAGATGGCATGCGACCTTCCCGAGCATTATGCCCGCCATCTTGACGCATTCCGGTTTATCAAGGATGTACCCGTTGAATGGGAACGCTCGGTATACCTTGAGGCCGAACCGATGGAATATGTCACCGTCGCCCGCAAGGACCTCAACAGCGACAACTGGTTTATAGGTTCTACCGCCGGGGAAAACGACCGCCGCAGCGAGATTTCCCTCGACTTCCTTGACCCGGGACGCAAGTATGAGGCCACAATCTATGCCGACGCTCCCGACGCCAACACCGTTGACGGCCAAAAACGCTATACCATCACCACCCGCAAGGTCAATGCCAAGACCCGCCTAAAGCTCGATGCCAAGGCCGGCGGCGGTTACGCAATCTCTATAAAGGCAATCTAACCTTCGACAACCCACCTGTCGATGCTCCGGGTCTCTGACGAGAAGTTGACACCCACCTTGACAACCGTCTTACCAGTCGAGGCAAAAGGCTCGGCATAGCCGCGCTCGTCAATCTGACGCAATGCCTCCTCGGCAGTCCCGTCGAGCTTGAACTCCATAACATACACCCGCGAGGGCGTGTCGATCACGAGGTCGATGCGCCCTCGTGACGTGTGATACTCGGTGTGGACATGAAACCCCATCAGCGTCATGACGATGTACATGACATTCTGATAATGCAGTTCAAGTTTCTGCACTTTCTCATACGGGAAATCGGAATAGAGGCTTTTAAGCCGCTCCATGAACTCGTCAATCCTCCCCTCCCTGACATCCTTGACAAACGACTGGATGGCGAAACCTGTCCTACTACCCCTTACATTTGTATAAAATGGCATCAGAAACTTCACAAAACCTTCCTCTACCTCGCGGTTAGGATAACCAAGCGTATAAATTCTATACTCGGGGTTAAAACTCTTTATTGTCAAGTAGCCGCTCTGATATATTACCCCGATAGGATCAAAAAACAACATATCAGACCCCTGCAGTGCCGACTCGTCACAGACTTCTCCATCGAGGGACGCAAGGTCATAATCATTTGATTTCAACAACTCGACCAAAAATGTAGGAGTGCCCGTTTCAAACCAGTAGCTTCTAAGTTCTTTGGACGCGAAAGCATTAAGTAGACTAAAAGGATTATATATGCCCTCCCCTACCGGAGCAAACAGATATCCGTCATAATTTTCTTTCAGCAACTGTTGCATTCGCTCGACTGAGACAGACAGGACTTCCGCAAATTCCTTTATATCATCTTTGAAAGAAACAGACAGTTCTCTTTCACTTATTCCACAAATCCCGTTGAAATCATTCAACATCGAGATGTCGCGCAAATTATTCAAATCACTGAACACACTGACCTTGCCAAACTTTGTCACACCGGTCAACATCGCGAACCGTATATAACGATCCATCGACTTCATGACCCCATAAAACGACTTGAGCGTTTCACGATAAACACGCTGAAGTGTCAAATCAGTTATAGTCTGCAACAACGGCTTGTCATACTCGTCAATCAGTACTACGACCTGTTTTCCGGTCTTTTCACAAGCTGTTTTAATTATATTGCCAAACCGCAAAGACAGAGACGGCAACTTATCTATGACTCCATATTTGTCTTCCCACGCATCAAGAGCCGACGAGAGCATATTGTCAAGAGAATCAAGTTCACCATATTTCTGACTGTTCAAGTCGAGATGCAAGACGGGGTGCTCAATCCAGTCATGTTCATACTGTGAGATAGCAAGACCTTCAAACAACTCTTTATGCCCGAGAAAATATTCCTCAATCGTAGACAAGAGAAGACTTTTCCCGAAACGACGCGGCCGTCCGAGGAAATAATATTGGTAGGACGTGACAAGCTTGTGGATATACTCCGTTTTGTCAACATAGACATATCCTTCCTTCCGGATTTTTGAAAACGACTGTATTCCTATCGGGTATTCTTCTCTTTTATGCATAAGGCACTCTATTTTCTGCAAATATAACGATTTATTCATTCATAAAGATGATATTTCGCCTTTTTACGCGAAAAGGTTTCAACATCTTTATTCCAGTAATCGAGCATGTCGGCAACCTTGTAACGACGAGAGAACTGTTCCCTTATTTTGGACGAGCCGAGAACTTTGTCGACCATATTGAGACGTGACTGTGTGGCCGAGGCAAAAGCCTTGTGTGCCGGATACATTTCGGCCAACTCCTGCATCGCGTAAAATTGTATCAGTGTCAGGTCGGCCACCCACGGATCGGTCACATAGACCTCCACCCCATGTACAGTCTCCCCCTTGAACATTGAATAATAGGGCTTGACATGAATCGGTCGGAATTCCACGCCTTGAAGTCCCAAGCCGTTCATCCGGGTTGCAAATTTGTCGGCGTTGATCCACGGGGCACACAGCAGCCGAAACGGTGTCGTGTACCCGACCCCGATCGACAGCCAGTTAAGCTCCCCTACTATCCCTGTGGCGGGATACAGCACCGCCGTCTCGGGCGACGGAATGTGGGGCGACGGAAGCACCCACGGCAACCCCGTTTCTGCAAATGTCATGTCGCGGGTCCACCCCTCCATCGGGATGACCGTCAGTCGGGCCTTCACACCCCGGCTGAGCAATCCCTCGTCATTGAGATAGCGGGCGAGCTCGCCGGGAGTCAGGCCATAAAGATAAGGTATCGGATATTTGCTGACAAAAGAAGTCATCCCCGGCTCCACGACACACCCTTCCACCTTGTCGCCCCCGAGGGGGTTGGGACGGTCAAGCACCATGAACTCTTTCCCTTGCTCGGCACACGCCTCCATCGCGGCTCCCATCGTGGAGATGAAAGTATAGCTCCGTGCCCCTATATCCTGAATGTCATAAACCACTACGTCGACATTCTTCAGCATCGCCGCCGTAGGTTTCAGAGTCTTTCCGTGAAGGGAATATACCGGCACTCCTGTCGCCGGGTCGGTAGTGGAGGCCACCGCCGCCCCGGCGGCATAATCGCCGCGCACACCATGCTCGGGGGCAAACAACGCGACGAGCCTCACGTCGGGCGCGGCATGGAGGATGTCGATTGTCGACCGCATGGAGTTGTCAATCCCCGTAGGGTTGGTGATGAGTCCCACGCGCTTGCCCCTCAGTTGTTCAAAACCGTTGTCACGCAACACTTCAATTCCCGGCTTTACCTGAGCCGACGACACGAGCGACACCACAGCCGCTATGACACATATAATTATCCTGTTCATGATTCTTTCTTTCCAAATTCAGGGTCAATCTTCAATAACGGGCACACGGCGACGGTTGCCACACAGCACACCATCGTCCATATAAAAAAGTTCTGATAGCCTATCGTTTCCTGCAACCATCCCGCAGCCATTCCGGGAAGCATCATGCCGAGTGCCATGAACCCGGTGCAGATGGCATAATGGGCCGTGCGCAGCGGCCCTTCCGAGAAATATATCAGATACAGCATGTAGGCCGTGAAACCGAATCCGTAGCCAAACTGTTCGACAAAGACACAGGCATTCACAACCCACAACGGCTGTCCGGGACAATAACTCAGGTACACGAAAGTCAGACATGTCAGCGACATGCTCCACGCCATCGGCATCAGCCACCGTTTCAATCCTCCCTTCGCGGCAACGATGCCGCCGATGATACCGCCGGCGGTGAGACCGATTATCCCGACCGTTCCGTAGACGATGCCTACCTCGCTCGTCGAGAGTCCGAGTCCCCCTTTCTCAACCGGGTCAAGAAGGAACGGGTTGATAAGCTTGACAAGCTGGGCCTCGGGAAGACGGTAAAGGAGCATGAACGCTATCGCCTGACCGATGCCCGGTTTCTTAAAAAACAGCACGAAGGTGTCAAGAAATTCACGCAATATCTGCCGGGGTGTCGCCCCCTCCCCGCGGCTGTGGTCAAGCGGCGGACGGGGCAGGATGCGGGTGTGATAAATAGCGACAGCGAGAAAAAACAGCGACAGGATGAGAAACACCGCCGACCATGCTGCCGGGATGTTCCCTGTGCGTTCCTCTATCTGTCCGGCGACAATGACAAGCAGTCCCTGCCCCACGACAGTGGCGATGCGGTAAAATGTCGAGCGGATGCCGACGTAGAACGACTGCTCGTGCTCGGTCAGCGCGAGCATATAGAAACCGTCGGCGGCGATGTCGTGTGTCGCCGAGGCAAACGCCGTCAGCCAAAACACCGCGAGCGTGGCCTGAAAGAAAAACGGCGTGGGGACCGTGAAGGCGACACACGCGAGCAGGGCTGCTATCACCCACTGCATCGTCACCGTCCACCACCGCTTGGTGCGCATGATGTCGACAAACGGACTCCAGAACGGCTTGATGACCCACGGCAGATTCAGCCACCCCGTATACAGGGCAATGTCAGTATTGGAAACACCAAGTCGCTTGTACATGATGACCGAGAGGGTCATCACGGCGATATAAGGCAACGCCTCGGCGAAATACAATGTGGGAATCCATCCCCACGGCGATACTTTTTTCATCAGTATAGTTTCTTTATTTCGGCACCCGGATAGTAGTGGTGCAGTATTTCGTTATATCTGTAGCCACTGTCTCCCATGACGGCCGCCCCGATCTGGCAGAGGCCCACGCCGTGCCCCCACCCCGCGCCGCGCAGAGTGAACCGCGCCGGTATTCCGTCGGCATCAAGGCTGTGCCTGTCGACAACAAACGCGCTGCTGTAAAGATGGCTTCTTGACAACGTGCGGCGTATCTCAAGCTCTTTGCCTATAGTCATGGCGCGCTTTGTCCCGCGTATCTCAATCTCATATATGCGTCCCGAAACCCCGCGCTTTACCGGCACGAGGTCGATAATGTCGCCATAATCCATCCCCGACCGATCTTTCACAATAGCAGCCAGTTCCTCGCGGGAGTATTCGACCTCCCAGCGGTAAAAATCAGCTGTCTCGCGGTCATAATTGTTCAACACTTGCGCGAGGATGCGCGTGTCTGACGTGTTACAGAATGCCTCGGGCGACGACTCTATCCATCCCCGCGCCGCGCTTTCATCTCTCAGGTCGGGCCCCGGCTCTTGGGCCACATCGTCGCGCAGCCCCCGCAGATAGCTGTGCGGCGCATCTTCCCAGCAATACTGAAATTCTTCCATCTTGCCTCCGCAGCACTTCGAGAAACGGGCATCAGCCAGTCGGCCGCCCGCCATCAGTACCTCTCCCCGGGTATCGGCAACCGCGCTTGCCGCCGTAAAGGTGGAAACTCGCACGATTCCTTGATAACGCTGGCAGTGGTCGTCGGCACACACGTCAAAGTCCTTGTGGTCGTCGCGGTCATACCACTTGATGCGCCTCGACACGCTCTCGGTCATCCCGGCACCTCCCGTGGCGCCGTCGCGCAACGAGCGGTCCATCTGTGCCAGCAGCCAGCTGCGCGAAATGACGGCATGGGCGCGCAACAGCGGCAGCGAAGCCTTTGCGCTCATCTCGCTCGAAATCACACTTGTCAGATAAGTCTCGACACCGACCACGTTAACGGCAGTCAGCCTGCCATCGCGCGCGATAAGCCGCAACGACCCCTTGAAACGCTGGTTTTCCTGCCGCTCCCAGTGAAAATTCACCCCTATGGTGACATTTTTCAGTTCAAAACTGTCACCTGCGGGAGAAGTCGGCCTGAATTCAAGCTCGTTATAGACACGGCCTTCCCACTCGACTCCGAGGCCCGACTCCGAGACCCGCGCCGAATGACGGCCCGTCACAACTGCGACATCGTCAGTGGCATATATCCCTTCAAGGGAAAACTCGATGACCGGGGCACTCACAACCCCGACTCTCACACACGGTTCATTCATAACAAAAAAATGCAATGCGGCAGAAAAGCTGCCGCATTGCAAAGATACATTTATTTCTCCAATTTTCGTGATATTATGGTTTCACAACATCATTTCATTACAGGTCGAGTCCTTCGAGAAGGTCGGGGCGGAGGCGGCGGGTGCGTTCAAGAGATTGCTCGTGCCGCCAGTCGTCGATGCGGGCCTGATGGCCTGACAGAAGTATGTCAGGGACACGCCACCCTTTGTATTCGGCGGGGCGGGTATAGACTGGGGGCGCGAGAAGGTTGTCCTGAAAGGAGTCGCTGAGGGCGCTCTGCTCGTCACCGATGGCGCCGGGAATGAGTCGCACGATTGCATCAGTGATAATCACGGCGGGAATCTCGCCTCCGGTCAGCACATAGTCTCCCACCGAAATCTCACGGGTTATCAGATGCTCGCGTATGCGGTAGTCGATACCTTTGTAATGGCCACAGAGGATAATGAGGTTCTGGCTTAGCGAAAGGGAGTTGGCCATAGGTTGGTCAAACGTCTCACCGTCGGGCGAGGTGAATATCACGTCATCATAGTCGCGCTGTTCCTTGAGCGCGGAGATGGCCCGGTCGATCGGTTCAATCTGCATCACCATCCCCGCCTCGCCGCCAAACGGATAGTCATCCACCTTGCGGTATCGGTTGGTAGTATAGTCACGCAGGTTATGCACGACGATTTCTGCCAGTCCTTTGTCCTGTGCCCGTTTCAGAATCGAGCAATTTAGCGGCGATTCCAGCATTTCGGGCAATACGGTCAGTATATCAATTCGCATTTTTGTAAAGTTTAAGGTTTGAGATGATGGTTTAAGTTTAAAGTTTGGGTTTAAAGTTTAGACACACCATTCATCTAAACCTTAAACCCAAACCTTAAACCGTCAACCCTACCGGGTTATTTTTTCTTTCCGCGCTGTTTCTGCTGTTCGCGCAACATTGCCTGCTGCTGACGCTGCATTTCTTCGAGACGGGCCATGAAACCGCTTTTTTTCTTGGGTTTGCGGGCATTCTCGGCCATCTTGGCACGCATCTTGTTTTCGTCGACAACCTGACGGAAGATGTAGGTCTGCACGATGGTGATGAGCAGCGACAGGAAATAGTAGTAGCTAAGACCTGCGGCATAGTTGTTGAAGAACACGAGGAACATCAGCGGCATCAGGTACATCATCCACTTCATGCCGGGCATTGCCGAGGATGAAGGCTGGTTCTGCATATTGATGCGGGTATAGATGATATTGGTCACGGTCATGAGCAAGCAGAAAAGGCTGATGTGATTGCCGAAAGTGCTTGAAATGAACGGGATATTGAAGTTCCACGAAATGATGGCATCGGGAGCCGAGAGGTCTTTGGCCCATAGGAATGACTCGCCGCGCAGCTCGATTGCCGAGGGGAAGAAAGAGAACATGGCCACGAGGATGGGCATCTGCAGCAACAGCGGCAGACAGCCTGACATCGGGTTGGCGCCAGCACGGCTGTAGAGAGCCATCGTCTCCTGCTGGCGCTTCATGGCGTTCTCATTGCCGGGATATTTGTCGTTGATTGCCTTGATTTCGGGAGCGAGCAAGCGCATGCGCGCCTGTGACATGTAGCTCTTGTAGGTGAACGGGAAAAGGATTATCTTGATGAAGACGGTCAGCAGGAAGATAATCAGGCCGTAGCTCGAAATGAACTTGCCGAGCAACGTGAACACCGGAATTACAATCAATGTGTTAATCCAGCGGAAGATGGGCCAGCCGAGAGGGATGACCTTGGTCAGGTGCATGTTGTCCTCGGGATAAATCTGAGTCTCCAAGTCCTTCATCAGCGGATAAAGGTTGGGGCCGAGGAAGAAAGTGAATGACGCGGGGTTGGCCTGAGCCGCAGAGTATTCCATCGTCATTTCCGAGCTCATGCGTTTCAGGTAGACGGGGTCATCTTTCAGCACCTGTGACCGGAGGTCGGCCGACGAGAAATTGGTCTGCGCCATCAGCACTGCCGAGAAGAACTGGTTTTTATAACCCACCCACTTGACGCGCTCGTTGAGTTCCTCGCGTGCATCGTTTCCCTCGCTGAGGTTGTCAACGTCACCGTCGGGGAACATGTAGTAAAGCGCGCTGTTGCGTTCTTCAAACATGCGTCCGGCCTCGTTGCGGTTCATCTTCAGGTCCCAAGCGAAATCCATCGAGGCGACATTGGCCGGGATGACGGCGGTCATGCCCTGCTGGAGCACATCCATCTTTACCAGATAGGAGTCGGGGGCGAGGGTATAGCGCAACGCCCACACGGCACCGTCGCCAAGGTCGAGCTGCATGACAACCGTAGTGTCAGTGACTTCGGCGGGGGTGAAATAGAACTCGCGGGTGTCAAACCGCTGAGTGGCTGTTGTCAGCGTGAATCCGTAGCTGCCGGTCTCGGGCGACATGAGTGTAACCTTAGCCGAGTCATAACGCTCGTAGTCGTTGAGCGTGGCGCGGGAAATGACACCACCCTTGTTGGCGATTTCGAGAGTGAGATACTTGTTGGCAAGAGTTACGGTCGACGAGTCGCCTGAAAGATAGCGGGCAAAACCGCGATACTTGGCGGCATTTCTCAAGCCGTCGCGCAACTCGCGGATAGCCGCCGAGGCAACGGAAGGCTTGAAATCGTCCCAGCGGTTGGCAATCATCGCCGCGACGGAAACAGATGTTTCGCCGACGATCACCGAACCGTCGACCTGTCCGTCGGGGGAGAGGGCAAGATGCAGCTTGTCAACATCGAGAGTGGTGACTCCGGCTGAGTCCCGACGGCCAAGCTCGCGAATCGTGGCGGCAATCGTGGCGGCCTCGGAGGGGTTAATCGAGTCAAGGGTAAGCACGTCGGGCGACTGGGAGAGGCGGTTCTGCTCCTCGGCAAGCTGCTCGGCCTGCTGACGCTGACGCTCGATTTCTTCCTGAGAGGGACGGTTGAGGTACATGAACCCCATGATTACCGCTCCCATGAGCAACAGTCCAATCAGTGAGTTTTTATCCATTATAAGTTCTTAAAAGAGTTTTATTAGTTATTTTTATTTGTTATCTTTTGTTTCGCGATAGTTCACCGCCGCCTTTACAAAGTCGAGAAACAGAGGATGGGGCGAAAGGACGGTGCTTGAGTACTCGGGGTGATATTGCGTGCCGATAAACCACCGCTTTTCAGGGAGTTCCACAACCTCGACAAGATGGGCGGCAGGATTCTCGCCAACGCACTTCATGCCTGCGCGCTCAAATCGTTCACGATAGTCGTTGTTGAACTCAAAACGATGGCGGTGGCGCTCGCTGACATCAGTCGAGCCGTAGGCTTGGGACGCACGGGAGCCGGGTGTCAGGCGGCAGTCGTAGGCGCCGAGACGCATTGTGCCACCCATATTGGAGATACTTTTCTGCTCCTCCATGAGGTCGATGACGTTATCGGGAGTAGTGGGATTCATCTCGGTCGAATTAGCCTCGGGAAGGCCGAGAACGTTGCGGGCAAACTCGATAACCATGCACTGCATACCGAGGCAGATGCCGAACGTAGGCACATCATGCTCGCGACACCATTTCAACGCGACAAATTTACCCTCGATTCCGCGCTGCCCGAATCCGGGAGCCACAATCACACCGTCAAGATCGCCGAGCTGGCTGTCGGCATTCCCGGGGGTGAGTTTCTCGCTGTGGATGTAACGAAGGTCGAGGCGGCGGTCGTTATAGGTGGCAGCCTGAAACAGGGACTCGTCGATTGACTTGTAGGCATCCTGAAGCTCGACATATTTCCCGACGATGCCGATTGTGACTGTCTGACGGGCGCTGTGCATCTTGTCAAGGAAGTCAAGCCACGGTTTCATGTGGGGTTGCCCCTCGACGGGAAGTCCGGCCTTATGCATAACAATCTCGTCGAGGTGCTGACGGTGCATCTCCACCGGAACCTCATAGATTGACGGAACGTCAATCGACTGGATGACCGCATCGGGCGACACGTTGCAGAACTGCGCTATCTTGCGGCGCATGGCGACGGGGATTTCGTGCTCGGTGCGCAGCACGAGGATGTCGGGCTGGATACCGACCTGCTGCAACAGCTTTACCGAGTGCTGCGTGGGTTTCGTCTTCAGTTCTTTGGCGGCACGGATATAGGGGACGTAGGTCAGATGGACGCAGATGCAGCTGTTTCCCATCTCCCAGCGCAGCTGCCTGACAGCTTCGAGAAACGGTGTCGACTCGATGTCACCCACCGTACCGCCGATTTCGGTAATGATGAAATCATAGTCACCGGTATTTCCGAGCGCCTTGACATTGCGCTTGATTTCGTCGGTGATATGGGGAATAATCTGCACGGTTTTCCCGAGATAGTCGCCACGGCGTTCCTTGTCGATGACACTCTGATAGATGCGGCCCGTGGTGACATTATTGGCACGGGTCGTGCGCACATTTGTGAAACGCTCATAGTGTCCAAGGTCGAGATCGGCCTCGTGGCCGTCGACCGTGACGTAACATTCCCCGTGCTCGTATGGGTTGAGCGTACCGGGGTCAATGTTGATATAAGGGTCAAACTTTTGAATCGTAACCCTGAAACCGCGGGCCTTCAACAGGCAGGCCAGCGATGACGAAATGATTCCTTTGCCCAAGGACGATACTACCCCCCCGGTGACAAAGATGTACTTTGGTTCCACAGTTAATGTGATAAGTTGAAATTAAATTGCAAATTTACAAATTTTTCTGAGTTTTCAGCAGCTTGAAACAGCTTTTATCTCACCGCTTGGTCTTCTTGACCGGGTCACATGTGAGCCCCACGCCGAGTTTCTTGAAAATCTTGTGGTCTACCTCGCCGAGCATGACGGTCGAGTGAACCTGACAGCCGTTCAGCTCGGGGAGTTTTTCGAGTGCGCGGCGGCAGTTTTCGTCATGAGTGCTGAGAACCGAGAGGGCGACAAGGACCTCGTCAGTGTGCAGGCGCGGGTTGCGGCTGCGGAGATAGTTGATTTTGGTGAACTGGATAGGCTCAATCATGTGCTGCGGGATGAGCTTCACGCTGTGGTCGATTCCTGCCAGATGCTTGACTGCATTGAGTATCAGCGCGGCACTCGGGCCGAGCAGCGAGCCGGTCTCGGCAGTGATGATGGTGCCGTCGGCGAGCTCGATTGCCGAGCAGGGCACACCGCTGCGCTCGGCGCGCTCGCGGGCGGCGACTATCGGGCGGCGGTAAGAGGTGTCGATTTTAGCCTGCTTGAACAACAGCGCGATTTTGTTGACCTCGTTCTCGTTACCCTCGCCCATCGCCATGCGGTTGAGCGCGGTGTAGTAGCGGCGGATTATCTCGTCCTTGGACGCGCGGCTGCACACCTCGTCGTCGTCAATGCAGAACCCTACCATGTTGACACCCATGTCGGTCGGCGACTTATAGGGGTTCTCGCCGTAGATTCCTTCAAAGAGGGCGTTCAGCACCGGGAAAATCTCGATGTCGCGGTTGTAGTTGATGGCCGTCTTGCCATAAGCATCGAGATGGAACGGGTCAATCATGTTGATGTCGTTGAGGTCGGCGGTGGCAGCCTCGTAAGCGATGTTGACCGGGTGTTTCAGCGGAAGGCTCCACACCGGGAAGGTCTCAAACTTGGCATATCCGGCCTCGATACCGCGCTTGTGCTCGTTGTAGAGTTGGCTGAGACACACCGCCATCTTGCCGCTGCCGGGACCGGGAGCGGTCACGATGACCAGCGGGCGCGAAGTCTCGACATAGTCGTTGCGCCCGAAACCTTCGTCCGAGTCAATCAGGCCGACGTTGGTGGGATAACCCTCGATTGTATAGTGAACATAGGTAGTGATTCCGAGCCGGGCCAGCTTTTCACGGAAAGCGTCGGCACTGCTCTGTCCGTTGTAATGCGTCACGACCACTGACCCGACGAGAAACCCTCGTTTCTGGAACTCGTCGCGCAGTCGCAGCACATCCATGTCATAAGTGATACCAAGGTCGTTGCGCACCTTGTTTTTCTCAATGTCAAGCGCGCTGATGACGATAACAATTTCGGCGTGGTCGCTCAACTGGCTCAACATGCGCAGCTTGCTGTCGGGCTGAAACCCGGGCAGCACTCGGCTTGCGTGATAGTCGTCAAAGAGTTTTCCTCCTAATTCGAGATAGAGTTTGTTGCCAAACTTGGCAATGCGCTCCTTGATGTGCTCAGATTGTATTCTGAGATACTTGTCGTTGTCAAATCCGTATTTCATAACGGATTACAAAATTAGTGTTTTTCTGCCAATCCTCCAAAAAAATCTCATTCTTCGCCCGGACAGGCGGGTGTATAAACGATAAAAAGGAACTACTCGCGTAGCTCCTTCTTATGAGTTTCCAATAGGTACAATTTCTAAGGTAAAAAAGATTGTTTTAGGTTCGTGATGCAAAGGTAGGGTAAGAATCGCCCTCCGACAAATATTTTTTTATGTTATACGACATAGTTTTTTAATCATCAACCCTATCCGGCCACAATCGGGCAACACAATACCTTAACAAACAACGCTTTATAATTTACCTAAATTTATGTATACGTTTCTCAAAAACTATTAATACAGTATTTCGTCTATAAAAACGGCCTAAAATTTTGTCAATTTCATCTCTTTTCCATCAAACACTGCATAGGAAAAACGGCTTATCCAATCGCCCAAAACAATCACCCGCGACGAAGGCGGGACAGGGGCATCGAGCATGATGTGCTGGTGGCCGAAGACGAAGTAATCGATATTTTCTCCGAGGTGTTCGCGGTTATATTCCCGCGCAAACCTGACAAGGGAATTTTCGTCGGGGTTCTCAGGCGCGGGGGCATATCCTCCGGCCTTGCGGGAATGTGACGACCAGCTCCGGGCAAAGCCGACGGTCAGCCTCGGGGGAAGGAGGGAGTAGAGCCGCTGGGCCGTAGTGCATCGGAACAGCGACCGCAGCATCCTGAACGACCGGGGAAGGTCGCCCACGCCGTCGCCATGTTCGAGAAAAAATTTTTTACCGTCAATCTCGGTTATCATTGCCCCGTCATGAAGGGTGAAACCGATTTCAGCGGGGAGGTAATCAAATATCCATATATCATGGTTGCCTTTGAACCATGTTATTTCGACCCCTGCGTCGGCAAGCGCGGCAAGCGCGCCGAAAAAGCGGGTGTGACCGCGCGGGACGACCGTCTTGTATTCCCACCAGTAGTCGAGCACGTCACCGAGGAGGAACAGCCTGCGGGCGCGCGGCGCAATCGAGTGCAGAAACTCGACGACACGCCGCTCGTGGGCTTTCGGGTCGCTGATATACCTCGCCCCGAGGTGCAGGTCACTGATGAAATAGGTCAGGTCGCGCATTGGCTGTGCCGTGAATGATTACAGAAACCCGAGGTCAAGCTTGGCCTCCTCGCTCATCATGTCCTTGGTCCACTCCGGCTCGAAGACGATGCGGATGTCGACACTCTTTATCCCGTCGATACTCTCAAGCTTTATGCGCGCATCCTCGACGAGGAAATCAGCCGCAGGACAGTTGGGGGCGGTGAGGGTCATGTCGACCTTCAGATTGCCGTCATCATCGAGGTCAATCTTATATATGAGGCCGAGACTGTAGATGTCAACCGGTATCTCGGGGTCATAAACCGTCTTGAGCATCATGACGATTTTTTCTTCTATCGCAAGTTTTTCTTCAGCAGTCATAATGACAAAATTAAAAATTTTCCCACAAAAATACAAATTCCGCATAAAAGATAAAAAACTTATCTCTCCCGTGAACCATTCTGACTGCCGCGTGTTTTAAAAGTACATAGCAAAATTACTTTTTCCATTGCAAGAAATGTGATAATGATTGGTTTATTATCTAAGCGAGAAGACGTTGTGACAACATCTTCTCGTTTGGTTTTATCTCTTTTCGTGGTGAAGATTGAAAGGTAAAGGGCGAAGACAATGGCTAATATCGCATTATCTTCACCCTTCACTTTATTTAGTCAAGCTGACGCTGTTACACAAGGTGGGCGATGAGTTCCTCGCGGTCACCGGGGAGGAGGTCGATGACCGGGATTTCAATCATCGTGTAGGCCCCCGGGACAAGACGCATCGAAGCGCGGGCGACTCCGACAAGGAGCTGGGCGGTCAATGCGGGATTGTTGATTGACATGTTGAACTCGAAACGCTGGTTCTGGGTCTTGCCCGAAACACCTTTTCGCACCATGTGGACTCCGTGGCCCATGTCCTTTACCTCGTCGACCGAGGGGACGGCCATGACGTGGGTCTCGTCTGACGCGAAATAGGGGTCTTCTTTCACGGCGCGGGCGACATCGTCGAGCGACGCACCCTCTTCAAGCTCGACATATACCATGCGGCGGTGCATTCCGTCGCCCTTTGGCATTGTCATGGACAGGGCGTTTTTAACTCCCGATTTGGACTTGACACACACTGTGTGGCCCATGCTCATACCCGGCCCCAAATTAGTATAGGTCAGTCCCTTAGGGGCGGCGGCCTGAAGGAGGGTGCGGACTACCGAATCACTCCCGGGATCCCATCCCGCCGAAATGACCGCCACCTTGCCGTGCTCGCGGGCAACCTTGTCGAGCGAACGGCGCAGGTCGAGAATCGAAGTGTGTATGTCGAAACTGTCTACTGTATTGATACCCATCGCGAGATACTGGAGGGCATATTTTTCGACCTCGCGGGTGGGGGTACAGAGAATGGCGACATCTACGGTGCCGAGCTCCTTGATGTCAGTGACAACTTTATAACATGAAATCTCGGCGGGGATGTCAGCGACATTACGCCTTACGATACCGGCTATCTCAAAGTCAGGGGCTGCCTCAAGCGCCTCGACAACAAACCGGCCTATATTGCCGTAACCTACTACGGCTGCTCTGATTTTAGTCATACTGTTCTATTATTTTGATACGATTGCCTCGGTATCGCGGGCAATCATGAGTTCTTCGTCAGTGGGGATAACCACGACCTTGACACGCGACGCGGGCGTTGAAATGACAGTCTCGGTGCCACGGGTGCGGGCATTAAGCTCTTTGTCTATCTCCACCCCGATGAAAGCGAGGGGGGCGCACACGTTTTCGCGCACTCCGGTCTGATTTTCGCCGACACCGCCTGTGAATACGATGATATCGACACCGCCCATCTCGGCCGCATAGGCTCCGACATATTTAATAATGCGCTGCTCATACATGTCGAGCGCCATCGTGGCGCGTTCGTCACCGGCATTGACAGCAGCCTCGATTTCGCGCATGTCACTTGAAATCTCGCTGACACCGGCCACACCGCTTTCCTTGTTAATAACGTTCTGCAAGTCGGTAGCGCTCAGATTGTGCTTGAGCATGAGGTAGACAAGCGCCCCCGGGTCGACATCGCCCACGCGGGTACCCATCATCAGGCCTTCGGTGGGAGTCAGACCCATTGAGGTGTCAACACTCTTGCCGTTGAGCACTGCGGTGATTGAACCGCCGTTGCCGATGTGGCAGGTGATGATTTTCTGAGTGTTTATGTCGACTCCGAGGAACTCGCACACGCGTGCCGACACATAACGGTGGCTCGTTCCGTGGAAACCATAGCGGCGCACCCCGTCTTCCTTATAATATTTGTAGGGCAAGGCATACATGAAACTCTTTGCGGGCATCGTCTGGTGGAAAGCCGTGTCAAACACTGCCACCTGTGGCACGCTCGGCATCAGGGCTGTAATAGCGTCGATACCGGTCATGTTGGCGGGATTGTGCAACGGAGCGATGTCATAGCATTCCTTGATTTTTGCCTTGACCGCATCGTCGATGAGGACACTGGCATTGAATTTCTCGCCGCCGTGAACGACGCGGTGACCCACGGCGTCAATCTCGTCATAGCTCTTGATGCAGCCTTCGACAGGGTCAGTCAGGATATTGAGGATAGCCTGAACAGCGCCCTTGTGGTCGGCAAGGCCGAGCTCGACGACGGCCTTTGAGCCGTCGGCTTTTTTATATTTGAGGAAACCGTCGTTGAGACCGATTTTTTCAACACCGCCCTCGGCCATAACGTCGGATGTGGCAGTATCGATGAGCTTATATTTGACCGAGCTGCTACCGCAGTTTAAGACAAGAATTTTCATGATTTTATCGTGAGATTAGATGATTGGTAACTCCGTTATTTTCCGGCTTTCAGACCGATTGCCTGATTACAGGTGATGATGACAGTCTTGTAGATGTCTTCGGGGAAACATCCGCGCGACAGGTCGTTGACAGGGGCGGCAAGGCCCTGAAGAACGGGACCCACGGCCTGAACGCCGCCAAGACGCTGAACGAGCTTGTAGGCGATGTTGCCCACTTCGAGCGAGGGGAACACGAGGACGTTGGCGCGGCCGCTGAGGGGGCTGTCGGGAGCCTTGCTGTGGGCAACGCTGGGAACGAGGGCGGCATCGGCCTGCAATTCGCCGTCAAGATTCAGGTCGGGGTCAAGCTCATGGGCGAGCTTTGCGGCCTCGATAACCTTGTCGACACGCTCGCTCTTGGCACTGCCCTTGGTCGAATAGCTGAGGATGGCGACACGCGGCTCGATTCCGGCTATGTCACGGGCTGTCTTGGCCGATGACACTGCAATCTGCGCGAGCTCGGCGGCTGTGGGGTCGGGCACCACGGCACAGTCGGCGAAAATCAGCAATCCGTTGGTGCCAAACGGAGAATCCTCGGGGAGAACCATGACGAAAGCACCCGAAACGACGCTGATGCCGGGCATTGTCTTGATTACCTGAAAAGCAGCGCGGAGCACGTTTCCGGTAGTG
This sequence comes from Porphyromonadaceae bacterium UBA7042, assembly GCA_002494015.1. Classification (GTDB taxonomy): domain Bacteria; phylum Bacteroidota; class Bacteroidia; order Bacteroidales; family Muribaculaceae; genus Duncaniella. The sequence continues at coordinate 55,649 of DLAR01000099.1, forward strand.
TTCATGGCTCCGGCCACCTGACCGTCGGCGTCACCGGCCTTTACCATGAGGCAGCCGAGATAAAGCGGGTTGGCGGTAGTCATGCGCGCCTGCTCCATCGTTATGCCCTTGCTCTTGCGAAGGTCAAAGAAAAGCGGCGCATACTTGTCGATAACCTTCTCGTCGGCGGGATTGACGATTGTAGCGCGCGATATATTGTCGAGCGACAGCTCCTTGGCCATACCCATAATCTCTTTGGGGTCGCCAATGAGGATAACGTCGGCGATTTCGTCGGCGATGATGCGGTCAGCCGCAGTCAGCGTGCGAGGCTCGGTGCCTTCGGGCAACACGATGCGCTGGCGCATGGCCTTGGCATTTTCAGTAAGTTTGTCAAAAAGTCCCATAACTCTGTAGGATTGATTCTATATTTAGGTAATTTTTATATCCTATGATTCGATAGCTGCAAAGTTACAAAGATTTGCCGCCATTCCCAACGCTTGGTGTCTAAAAAAATTTATTGCTGTCCGATAAAA
>DLAR01000024.1 GCA_002494015.1 Porphyromonadaceae bacterium UBA7042
AAAGATGCTACCACTTTGGATTAACATTTATTATGAAACACCCTCTTAACATACTTTTCCTCGGAGGGGCCAAGCGAGTGTCAATGGCGCGCAAACTGATTGCCGCAGGCCAGCGCCGCGGTGTCTCCATGAACCTTTTCAGCTACGAGCTTCATGCCGAGGTCCCTGTGGCAGAACTGGCACGCGTAATTACCGGGCGCAAGTTCAACGCCCCCGACATCCTTGACCATCTTCACACGATTGTGGAACTCTACTCCATAGATGTCCTCATCCCCTTCGTGGACCCCGCAGTGGGGGTTGCGGCACGCTATGTGGAGACCTACGGCAACGTGGTGGCGCCGGTGGTTTCGTCGACGCTTGCCGAGACCCTTTTTGACAAATCGTCGGCGGCACGCGCCTTTGAGGAAGCCTCCCTCCCCATTCCGTCAACCTACAAGTCGGGCCGTCCCCGTTTCCCGCTCATCGCCAAGCCACGCTACGGCTCGGCTTCGCGCGGAATCGAGGTTATAGAGACCATAACCGATTTCCGACGCATCATCGCGCGTCGCGACGAGTTTTTGATTCAGGACTTTATCCCTGACCATGACGAGTTTACCGTTGACTGCTATGTGGCGCGAGGCGGCGAGATTATGTGCATCAGTCCGCGCCGCAGGCTCGAAGTGCTCGGCGGCGAGGTGGTGCGCACGGTGACCATTGACTCCCCGGCACTTGTCGAGGCATCGCGCATGGCCATCGAGCGGCTCGGGTTGAGCGGTGCGCTGACGTTGCAGTATCTCTCGCCGCGCGAGGAACCTGACCGGCTGATGCTGATGGAAATAAACCCGCGTCTCGGCGGAGGCGCGGTCTGCACCGTCCATGCCGGCGGCGACCTGCCCGGTTATATCCTTGACGAGGCGCTGGGACTGCCGATGCATCCTGCCCCCTGTATCAAACCGGGAACGCTGATTTGTCGTTATTTCCAAGAAGTAGCATTTTTCAATGAACAGTAACGCTGACAAAGTTATTATAATAGCCGAGGCGGGTGTAAACCACAACGCCTCGATGGAGATGGCCCGGCAGATGGTGGTCGAGGCCCGGAAGGCGGGAGCCGATTATGTCAAGTTTCAGACAGCCGTCCCCGAGCTGGTAATCTCGACCATCGCCCCCAAGGCCGAGTATCAGAAAGAGACCACCGGCGAGGGGCAGACCCAGCTCGACATGTGCCGCGCGATTCACCTGCCGCTGAGCGCATACGCCGAATTGGCCGACCTCTGCCACAAGGAGGGCATCGGCTTCATGAGCACGCCGTTTGACCTTGTATCGGTTGACACCCTCGCCCCCCTCGGGATGGATTACTGGAAAATCCCCTCAGGAGAGATTACCAACCTCCCTTATTTGCGCAAAATAGCCTCCAAGGGGGGACGCGTAATCCTCTCGACCGGCATGTCGACGCTCGACGAGGTCGAGAACGCTGTCGCGGTCCTTGAAAAGGGCGGCATTCCGCGTTGCGACATCGCCCTGCTGCACTGCACCACGCAGTATCCCACGCCGATGGAGGCTGTCAACCTGCGGGCAATGGACGCGCTGCGCACCCTCGGGTGCGGCGCTGTCGGTTACAGCGACCACACCGTGGGTATCGAGGTCCCGGTTGCTGCCGTGGCGATGGGGGCGAAGATTATCGAGAAGCATTTTACACTTGACAAGAATCTTCCCGGCCCCGACCACCGCGCGTCGCTCGACCCTGCCGAACTGGCCGCAATGGTCAGTGCTGTCCGCAATATCGAGCTTGCGACGGGCGACGGTGGAAAGTATGTCACCGAGGCCGAGGCTCCGAATATCGAGGTGGCCCGCAAGAGCATTGTCGCTGCACGCGATATAAGGAAAGGAGAGGTGCTGACCGAGGAAAATATTACCGTAAAGCGTCCCGGCAACGGGATTTCGCCCATGTTGTGGGATGCTGTAATCGGAACATGCGCCGTCGAGGATTTCCCTTACGATTCATTAATCAAGATATAATAAATGGATAATTTGTTGAAACTGTCGCTGGGTCAAAAGCTGCAACAGAAACTGTCGCCGCTCCAGATCCGCTATGGCCGGGTGCTCGAAATGAACGCCCCGGAGATAGAGGAGGAGGTGCGTCAGGAGCTGGATGACAATCCCGCGCTTGCTGTCGCCGACGCGCAGCAGGATGATTTTTCCGACGAGACTTTCAGCGAAAGTGCCGAGCAACTGCAGATGGCCGATTACCGCGACGAGGATGACATCCCTTCCTACCGTCTTGAGGCCCGCAACCACAGCGTCAACGATGTCTATCGCGAGCCGGCCGCTGTGGCCGGCGGAAACACGCTGATGGAACACCTGTCGTCACAGCTTGTCGAGATGGGGCTGGGCGTGACCGACTTGCGCGTTGCCGACTACATCATCGGCAACATCGACGACAACGGTTACCTGACCCGCACACTCCCGGCAATAATCGATGACTTGGCAATCAATCAGGGACTCGACGTGGCCGACGAGGATGTGAGGCGCATCTACAACACCGTCCGCTCCCTTGACCCCGCCGGGGTGGGGGCGATTGACTTGCGCGACTGCCTGCTGTTGCAGCTGAAACGCCGCCGCGCCACTCCCGATGTCAAGGTGGCGCGCGAGATTGTGAGTGACTATTTCGACCTCTTTTCGCTGAAACATTACGACCGCCTAAGGTCGTCGCTCGGAGTGACCCGGCAGCAGTTGCAGGAGGCGGTGGATGTCATCCGCACTCTCGATCCAAAGCCGGGCAGCGTGTATGCCGACGCGGCGGTCGATGACCGGGTGCGCCACATCATTCCCGATTTCTCGGTCGAGGTCGATGGCGGCTCGATAACCCTGACGCTGCTCAACAATATACCCGAGCTGTGCATCGAGGAGACATTTGCCGCCGTCGGTGATGACCGTGCTGTCACTCAGCGCGAGCGTGAGGCTGCGGCATTCGTGCGCCGCAAGCGCGACGAGGCTTCTGACTTTATCGCGATGCTGAAACTGCGCCAGTCGACGCTCTATAGTGTCATGAGCGCGATTGTCAAGATTCAGCGCGACTTTTTCCTGACCGATGACGAGACAAAGCTGCGCCCCATGAGGTTGCGCGACATAGGGGCCGTGACCGGTCTCGACCTGTCGGTAATCTCACGCGCCGCCGCCGGGAAATATGTCACCACTCCCGGGGGCGTCTACCCGTTGAAATTCTTTTTCAACGACAGTGCCGGGAGTGACGACGAGGATGCGTCGGTGCGCAAAATAATAGCCGAGATAAAGGATATTGTCGACAACGAGGACCATGCGCGCCCTCTGAGTGACGATGCCATCACGGCCGAGTTGCGCGGACGCGGATATGACATCGCCCGCCGCACCGTCGCCAAGTACCGCGAGCGGTTGGGGTATCCCGTGGCAAGGCTGCGCAAGGAGGTTTGAGAGGGTGTTTCACTTGTGAAATACCCTCTGAGAAAAACTTTCGCGATTGGGAATTTGTTAAATATCCATATAATCGACTGTTGATATGAAAAAGATTTATGGATTTTGGGCAATTTGTGCCATAATGGCGCTTTTGGCGGGGTGTAGTCCTTACTCGCTGGTAAACTCCGATGTCTACAACGGGTCAAATCTGCGCAGTTACACGACGTTCCGAATTGTAACTCCTGCCGAAGGCAAGCTCCCTCCCGGAATGACTATGGTGACTTACTATAACATTGCGGCAGCAGTGAGAGAGCAGATGGTCGAGCGCGGTTATACCGAGGATCCCGGGTCAGACCTGCTCGTCAACCTCGGACTGACAGTCAAAAAAGAAATTGCCACCGAGCCTGCACTCCCTCCCGGAGCGATGCCCTACGGAGGCCCGTTCTATAACGGTGTGGGTCCGTGGTTCATGTATCCGCGCGGTTATTACTGGCCTGATTATAATAATTATTACAATTATTATTCCAATGCCCAGTTGATTACCGGTATTTATCGCGAAGGTGTCCTGACGATGGATATGGTCAATATCGCCGACAAGGTACCTGTTTATTCGTCGTCGGTGGCCACGATACTTGATAACGGCGACACGCAGTTCCGTAATCTCGAAGGCATTGCCGAGGCTGTGAAGACGCTTTTTAGCGACTTCCCCGTCAAGGTCTTGCCTCAGTACAGGTAGTTACTGGTTTAAGGTTTAGGTTTAAGGTTTAGATAATAGTTTGGACCATCACTTGTCTAAACCTTAAACCCTCAAAAAAACAAATAATGCGATTTCACGTTTTTGCTATTCTGCTGCTTATTTGCGCGGCCGGTTGGGGACAGGCTTGGGAGCCTGACACGCTGTGTCGCGGGTTTGAAATGCGCCGGGTCGAGCAACCCGGTGATTACTCGGGACATGTTGTCTCGACAATCATCCGCAAGATTGTTCCCGACACCGCTGTCAGGCGGGGGGTGCTGTATGTCCACGGGTTCAACGACTATTTCTTCCAGTCAGAGATGGGGGAGGAGTTTGTGGAGCACGGATATGATTTCTATGCGGTAGACCTGCGCAAGTATGGCCGCTCGCTGCTCCCGGGACAGAAACGGTTTCAGGTCAGGAAAATCAGCGAATATTTTCCCGACATAGATTCGGCAATCGTCGACATGGGGCGCAACGGCATAACCGAGATTGTGCTGATGGGACACTCTACGGGCGGCCTCGTGACGGCATGTTATCTCAACGAAAACGTGCGCCCTCAGGTCAAGGCATTGATTCTCAACAGTCCTTTTCTAGACTGGAATCTGGGCAAAATGGAAAAGTTTGTGGGACTTGTCGCTGCTTGGGGAAAATGGTTTCCCGACACCCGCGTCAAGCAGGGCGAGTCGACCGCTTACGCCGAGAGTCTGCTGAAACGGTATCACGGCGAGTGGGACTATGACACGAATCTCAAGCTGATTCAGTCGCCTGATGTCGATGCCGGATGGGTGCGCGCCATCAACGAGGCTCAGAAAAGTCTGCGCGACGGAAAGTGTGACATCGGGATTCCCGTCCTGTTGCTATATTCAGGCAACAGTGTCGGCGGCGACGAGTGGAGCGAGAAATTCAACCACGGCGACGCGGTTCTCGATGTGAAAGACATCAGGAAATACGGCCTCGGCCTCGGGCCCGAAGTGACCCCTGTGCGTGTAGAAGGGGGATTGCATGACCTCGTGCTTTCGGCACCCGGGACACGAACCCCCCTCTATCGTTATATTTTTCACTGGCTGTCAGGAATCAGGTCGCTTCAGTCGGCCTTTTCCGGCTCCTCGACAAATGTCTCGGCGGCCTGAGAGCGGGCGATGTCAACCGTGCGTGACAGGCGTTCTTTCTCAATCGCGGCTACCTTGAACCGGCGCAGGGTGAGCGCGCAGTCATACACGGTCGCGATTTCGTCAATCTGTTTCGTAATCAGCGGCACGGTGTAGGTTGTCGCGCCGTTGAACGCGAGGGTCATCGGCTTGCCGAGGTTGTCAAGGACAAACGCGCCCAGCTCGTCACACTCGCTGCCGATGAATGTGATGACTTCGGCCCCCATCGAGCGGTCGTTGCGCTCGCCGTCGTGGGCCACGACCGGGGTTGTCACCGAGTGGTCGCCGCAGATGACTGAGACCGACGTGCTCTTGATGCTGCGCCCTTTGAGGCAGGAGATAAGATAGAACATTCCGTCGGGGCTCATGCGGGCCTGAAGGCCGGTTGTCGAGGTTGCCGACGCGGGGTTCACCCCCTTGGCGACGTAATATCCCTCGACCGGGTTGCTGACCCATGTCAGCAGGTTTTTCAGCGAGTCGCCCCGAGCCTGCAACACGACCATCGATGAATCGGCCTGAGCGAGCAGTTTCACGTTGAGTCCCTCGATGGCTTTGCGTGACAGGTGGAGGGCCTGACGGCGCACTTCGATTTCCTGCGGATAGGCCGACTTTATCGAGTCGATCAGGTCGAGAGCCTGCCGGTAGTTGCCGGTGTCGTAGGCTCCTTGTGCCTGACCGAGAAGACTGGATGCTTCCTGTTGCGACGAGTTGCCGCAAGCCGCGAGGGCGAGCAATGAGACGAGTGATAGAGATTTGTTAAGTGCGTTGAACATCTTTTACACCTTTTACTGTTTTGATTTTCTTTACGAGATTGTCGAGAGATCGGGTGTCGCCGACTCCGACAACGAGGAATCCCGAGAACATGCCGTCGTGGGACTCTATCGAGATGTTGCGGAGCATTACATCCTTCTCCTTGTTGATAATCGACGAGATATTGGTCACGATTCCGATGTCGTCGTGTCCCACGACGCGCAGCGTGGCGGCAAAACCTGCCCCGGTCTTGCCCGACCAGCGGGTGCGGATGACGCGGTAGGGGTACTTGGCGCGTATGTGGGCCGCGTTGGGGCAGTCGTTGCGGTGAATCTTGATGACACCTTCGGCCGACACGAAGCCAAACACCTCGTCGCCGAAGATGGGGTTGCAGCATTTTGACAGGCGGTAGTTGATTCCCTTGATGTTGTCGCCGATAATCAGAATATCGTCGGTAGCCGGTTGATTGTCCTCCTGATACTGGAGCGAAAATTCCTCGGCACTGCGTCCCTCGGCTTTCTTTTCGCCGCTCTCGGCACGCTCGATAGCGTCATATTCGGCAATCACGCTCGTGATGTCGAGCTGCTCGTTGCCTATGGCGGTATAGAAGTCGGTGACGGTGCGATAACCGAGTTTCTTGATGGTGCGCATCAGCATCGCCTCGTCGATGTCGATTTTGCGGTTTTTGAAACGGCGTTGCAGCAGTTCTTTTCCCAGTTCCGAGACGCGGTTGTTCAGCTCGTTGATGGTCTGCTTGATTTTGTTGCGTGCCTTGGTGGTGACAACGAAGTTGAGCCAGTCGAGCTTGGGAATCTGTGACGGGGAGGTTGAAATCTCGACCGTGTCGCCGCTCTGAAGCTTGTAGTTGAGCTTGCGGTTGCGCCCGTTGACCTTGCCGCCGACGCATGTGCATCCGAGCTTGGAGTGGATGTTGAAGGCGAAGTCGAGCACCGACGCGCCTTGCGGGAGCTTGTAAAGGTCACCCTTGGGGGTGAAGACAAACACCTCCTTGTCATAGAGGTCCATCTTGAAGTTCTTCATCAGCTCCATAGGCCCGTCGGCGGTCTCAAGGATGTCGCGGATGTTGTTCATCCAAGAGTCAAGGTCGCCCTCGCTCTTGATGCCCTTGTATTTCCAGTGGGCGGCAAGTCCTTTTTCGGCCACGAGGTCCATGCGGCGGGTGCGGATCTGCACTTCGACCCACTTGTTGCCCGGGCCGCAGACGGTGGTGTGGAGCGACTCGTAGCCGTTGCTCTTGGGAATCGAGAGCCAGTCCTTCATGCGGGCCGGATTGGGGGTGTACATGTCGGCCACGATGGAGTAGACGTTCCAGCATTCCGGTTTTTCTTTCTCGACAGGTACGTCGAGGATGATGCGGATTGCAAAGAGGTCATAGATGTCTTTCAGCTCGTTGTGCTGGCGGCGCAGCTTGTTCCAGATGGAATATATTGACTTTGTGCGTCCTTTTATCTCATATTTCAGGCCGGTCTTGTCAAGTTTTTCCTTTAGCGGGGCAATGAATCCGGCGATATAGGCATCGCGTGCGACCTTTGTCTCGTTGAGTTCGCGGGCAATCTTGGTGTAGGTCTCGCGTGCAGTATATTTGAGCGACAAGTCTTCGAGTTCCCCCTTGATTTTGTAGAGACCCAGACGGTGGGCGAGGGGGGCGTAGAGATAGTTGGCCTCGAAAGCGGTGTCGGTGACAAATTTCTCGTTCGGGTGGTGATTGATGGCGCGCATCAGCACGAGGCGGTCTACAATCATGATGATGATGACGCGGATATCCTCGGCAAAAGTCATCAGCAGTTTGCGGAAGTTGTCGGTCTTGACCACACCTGACTGTCGGCCGTAAAGAGTCGAGACTTTCAGCAGTCCGTTGACGAGCCGGGCAATATCATCGCCCCATTCGGCGGTCACATTGTCGATTGAAAGATATTGCGAGTCGCAGAGCTTGTAAAGCAGCGTAGCGATAATCATGTTGCGGTCAGGCGACACCATCTTGCAGAGAGTGACAGAAGTGTCGATATTGTGCAAAGCCGGGTTTATTCCCTGACGGTCACGTCGGTAATGCCCCTCGTTGACGGCATCGGCAATCGTGCGGCGTAATTTTTTGAAATCGTCGGGTAGTATAATCTCGCGAGTGTCGCGCAGCAACTGCGCCACAAGCGGGAGCGCGGCGTCTCTTTCAGCGGGTGTAAAATATTTTTCGTCCATATTTTTATTCCTGATGCAAGAGGTTGATGAATTAGTGCAAAAGTACAAAAAACTTTCCAATTAGAGAAAATCTATTGAAAATCAGGGGGCAGAAATCCTAACTATATTTTTTATAAATGTTTAACATTTCCCATTTCGCCTACTGTTTCCTTGCGTTTCCTCGGAATTGGCACATTTGAGTACCTAATGTCATACCTTCATTTTCAGAACAATAGTTATAATTTTGCGTTGTAATAGCAATAAACAATTTTAATTACATTTTTTCAAATGGAAAAATTTCAGCCGAAAATTTATCTGCGTAAAGATAAGAGTGACAAAAATGGATGTATGCCTATGTATATCAGTTTCCCGAGAGTGAATGGGGAAGAACCGAGATTTTCTCTTGGCAGGGGAAGGCGTCTATCTTTAGATGAATGGGACGAGGTGAAGCAGCTACCAAAAGAAGAGAACTTTCGGATAGAAATAGAAGAAGAACTTATGAGGATTAAACGAGAAATCCACATGTGTAAACTCAGCAAGAAAACAATAACAAAATCTGCATTGAGAGAAATTGTAAAGGGGTATAGTTTGGCAAATCCAGAGAACAATTCATTTTTTCAATATTTCGATGACTTTCTTGTCAGCAAAGAAAAAGTTGATAAGATTAGAATGTCTTCGATAAAAGGTTACATTACGACTAAAAATGCTTTGCAAAAATTTGAGCCGAAACTGCGTATCAAGGATATAACGGTTGAGAAAATGAACAAATTCGTTGCTTATATGAGGAGGCAAGGAATTGACCACGGTAAAGGTGAGGTCAGCCAAAGTATTCGTAACCGCCTGACCCATATATGTGCAGTGATAAGATATATCAATGCAAAGGGTATAGAGTTGAAAAATCCTTTTGGTAAAGGTGGTGTTATAATTCCTCCTGCAAAAAGGAGCGATGTGTTTCTTACCGACAAGGAACTTGGCAGATTGGTAAGATTATATCTTAATGGACATTTGAATAAAACCGAACATCGGGTGCTGACTATGTATCTTTTCTCTTGTGCTACAGGGATGCGTATAAGTGATGTCAAAGGGCTTGAATGGAGAAGTCTTGGACTTGATAAGGATGTTTTGACATTCTTGTGCAAGAAAACGAAACGAAAAAATTATGTGCCATTGACTTCTTTCGCAGAAGATATGATTTGCGAGGCTCCAGAGGGCGATTTGGAAAAGGTTGATAATGGTCGTAAAGTTTTCTTTCGTTCATTCTCTCCAACGACAATAAACAATACTTTGCAGAAACTTGCCAATAAAGCCGAGATTGACAAAAAAATAACTTTTCATTCTGCACGAAGAACATTTGCAACTCTTTGTATGATACATAATGTTGAGTTCTATATTATCCAACGGACAATGGGACATACGCCGTCTAATATGACCGAGATTTATTGTCAATGGAATGCAGATATAGCAGACATGGCTAAAGAAAAATTATCATTTTGGAACGCCAATCATTTCCTAAAAGCTATATAAATGCCATATAATTAAATATTTGCGATAAATTTCTTTGGCGAAAATTTTGCGGTTTGCTGACAAGCCAATAACTTCGCTCATAGAAAATTGTAAAACAAAATCGCAAATGGCAGAATATTCCATATATCCGTTAATCAGAACCGATAAACCGATTAAGAGGAACAACAAATACCCGATATACCTGCGTGTCAGAATATACGACCGCGAAACGAAATTGCCGGCAAACCTCGATGTTGCCGCAGATGCTTGGAATGCCCGACGGAGAGAGCCTAAAGAGAGTTCACTCCGTCTGGCTCTCAATGCTAAGGTGCTTGCGTTGGAAACCTATCTGAACACCTGCATCGCAAACGGCACGGGAATTTCAATTGATGGCGTAAAGGAATATTTGTCAGCCAACAATCCGAGAACAAGGCAGTCCAAAGCTGTATCGTTCTTTGACTACTACCTTTCGTTCATGGAGCGCAGGAAATCGGAACTGCGTTCAGGTACGATGTGCGTCTATAAGACAACCTACAATGCTTTAAAGGCATTTCGACCGAGCCTAACCCTATCCGATATAAATTTATCCTTCATAGAGGAATTTGACGCCTACATGACCGAGGTAAACGGAAATACCAACGGAGGGAAAGCCATAAGACATCAGAACCTAAAGACCGTCATTTTGGATATGGTCAAGCACGACCTTCCCGTCAAGAACCCTTATCCGCTGTTCAAAATCCCGAAGGCTAAAACAAAGGAAGTGTATCTTGAAAAGCACGAATTGGAGAGTTTCAGAAAGCTCTCTAACAAACTGCCGAAAGACAGCACCTTGTTCAAATGCTTGGAAATGTATCTATTTTCTTGCTACTGTGGTCTTAGAATATCCGATGTCGTCAGCTTGAAATGGAAGCACGTTGATTTGGCAAATGGTCTAATCATCAAAGAGCAGGTAAAGACCAAAGCCGAGGTAAAAGCACCATTGTTTGATTGCGCAAAGGAGATACTTCGAAGAAGATTGCATTCCAAAGATTTGCTTGGGAGCGAGGAACTTGTCTTTGACCCATATTGCCATACCGTAATAAACGACAAATTGAACGAATTAGCAAGAATGGCGGCCATAGACAAGCATCTGACATTTCA
>DLAR01000103.1 GCA_002494015.1 Porphyromonadaceae bacterium UBA7042
AGTTTTATCGGACAGCAATAGAAATTAATATCTAAATGAAGTTACCTTGTCCTCATGGCAGCCACTTTGGATTAACATTTGTTATGAAACGCCCTCTAATATCGGGACATCTCCAAAATACAAGGGCGCGTGGCAGTCAAATTTGAAACTGACCCACGCGCCCCTTGGATATGTTATTTCTTATCTGTTATCTGTTATCTGTTATCTGTTATCTGTTATCTGTTATCTGTTATTCGTTATTTTCCTCTCCTTCTTCCTCTTCCTTTGCCTCAAAGTCGGTGATTCCGGCAGCGAGGAGCTGGTTGTACCATGAGAGAAGTTTTTTGATGTCGGCAGTGTAGACGCGGTCTTCGTCAAATGTCGGGAGAATCTCTTTGAAATAGGCTCGGATGGCAGCGTCGTTGCCGAGGGCCTTGATGTCGACGGGCTTTCCCTCGTTCTTTTCTTTCACGTTTTCGAGCACGGTCGAGAGAGGCTCGTCGTCCTCGACAGTGTAAATCGAGATGTCGCCAAGCGAGATGACCTTGTCATGTGCATAAGCGGGGTTGCGCTTGCCGTTAAGGAGCGACTCGACGATGAGCATGTTTTTGCCACGGTTTACAAGGCGGAAAAGCCCGGGGCGGCCTGATATTGATAAAATTGTTTTAAGCATGAGTTTGATAAAATGTAATGGGGTTTGAGGAGGCAAAATTAGCAATTATTCGGCTAAATCGCTATCTTTTTTTGAAAAAATATTGGTTTGGCCACATAGCGTGCCGATGATGCATGACATCTCGCAAAGATTTATTATCTTTGCAATGGATTAATGAACCCATCATTCACAATGAATCAGAACAGTCTTGTATCCATTTCCGACATCGGCCGTGACGAAATATTGCGGCTGCTCGAAATGGCTCGCCGGTTTGAGGAAAACCCTAACCGCGACACGCTTGCAGGAAAGGTTGTGGCCACGCTCTTTTTCGAGCCGTCGACCCGCACCCGCCTAAGTTTTGAAACCGCTGTAAACCGCCTCGGCGGCCGCGTAATCGGGTTCTCCGATGCGGGCACTACAAGTTCCTCCAAGGGGGAGACGCTGAAGGACACGATCAAAATGGTCTCAAATTATGCCGACCTCATTATCATGCGCCACTATCTCGAAGGAGCCGCCCGATATGCCTCGGAAGTCACCGACACCCCTGTAATCAATGCCGGCGACGGGGCCAACCAGCACCCCTCGCAGACGATGCTCGACCTCTATTCAATCTATAAAACACAGGGAACTCTTGAAAATCTTACCATTACGATGGTCGGCGACCTCAAGTATGGCCGCACTGTCCATTCCCTGCTGATGGCCATGCAATATTTCAACCCCGTCTTCCGCTTTGTTGCCTGCGACGAGCTTGCTATGCCGCGAGAGTATATGGATTTCTGTGACAAGAACGGAATCCGCTACTCGGTTCACCGCGATTTCTCCCCCGAGGTAATCAATACAAGCGATATTATCTACATGACCCGCGTACAGCGCGAGCGCTTTACCGACATCATGGAATATGAACGCGTCAAAGACCTGTACAGCCTCAACAACGCCATGCTTGCCGACTCGCGTGACAACCTGCGCATCCTTCATCCGCTCCCCCGTGTCAACGAGATTGCTCAGGATGTAGATGACAACCCCAAAGCCTATTATTTTGAGCAGGCCCGCAACGGACTTTATGCCCGTCAGGCACTGATTTGCCGCGCCCTCGGTATCGAAGCGTGAGAACCGTAAATAAATTAGCGACTATGGAGAAGAAAGAACTTGCTGTTGCCGCCTTGCGCAACGGAACTGTAATTGACCATATACCTTCGGCAGTCCTTTTCAAGGCTGTCAAAATCCTTGGCATCGAGTCGCTTGAGACTTCGGTGACTATCGGCAACAACCTTGACAGCGGAAAACTCGGCACAAAAGGCATTATCAAGGTTGCCGACGTGTTTTTCCCCGAGGCAACTCTTAACCGCATAGCCCTGATTGCTCCCACGGCCGTGGTGAACATAATCCGTGACTATGAGGTGGTTGAAAAATTCCCCGTCATCCTTCCCGATACGATAGTGGATATTGTGACATGCGGCAACCCCAAGTGTATCACCAACAACGAGCCGATGCCGTCACGCTTTGAAGTAATCAATCGCGACGAGGTCACAATCAGGTGTCATTACTGCGGCCGGGTCGTCAAGAGCACCGACGCTGTCGTATAACACCCCTCGGCCTATGAAACAGAACTGGAGACCCGGTACGATGATTTACCCCCTCCCGGCGGTAATCGTCACCTGCGGAACCCCCGAGAAAAGCAACATGCTCACCGTGGCTTGGACTGGCACGATATGCAGCGACCCCGCGATGTGTTACATCTCGGTGCGCCCGTCGCGCTACTCCTATAATATAATAAAGGAAAACATGGAGTTCACGATCAATCTCACGACCGCCGCAATGGCCCGCGCTACCGACTGGGTCGGGGTGCGCTCGGGGAGCGATTATGACAAGTGGAAAGAAACCGGCCTCACTCCCGACCCCGGTGTCAAAGTCGCCTGTCCCTCCATTGCCGAGTCACCGCTCTGCATCGAGTGCCGCGTAAAAGAAATAATCGCTCTCGGCACCCATGACATGTTTATCGCCGAGGTGCTTAACGTCAGGGCCGACGAGTCGCTCCTCGACCCCGAGACAGGGGCCTTTGACCTCGGACGCGCCGGACTGATGAATTACAGCCACGGACACTACTATGAGCAAGGCTCCCCGATAGGCCGTTTCGGCTTCTCGGTCAAGAAAAAGTAAAAACCAATCAAAAATTGTATTTAGATATGAAACAAGACAGTGTGATTTTTGACATCATCGAGCGTGAACACCAGCGTCAAAAGAAAGGAATCGAGCTGATTGCTTCCGAAAACTTTGTCAGCGATCAGGTTATGAAGGCAATGGGTTCATGCCTTACCAACAAGTATGCCGAAGGCTATCCCGGCCATCGTTACTATGGTGGATGTCAGGTTGTCGATGAAGCCGAAACCGTCGCTATCAACCGCCTGAAAGAACTATTTGGCGCCGAATGGGCCAACGTGCAGCCCCACTCGGGCGCGCAGGCCAACATGGCAGTCTTCATGGCCTGCCTCAAACCCGGCGACAAGTTCATGGGTCTGAATCTTTCCCACGGCGGACACCTCTCCCACGGCAGCCCCGTGAACTTCTCGGGACTCGTGTTCCATGCTCTCGAATACAATGTGCGCCCCGACGACGGACGCATCGACTATGACCAGATGGAGGAAGTGGCCCGTCGCGAGCGTCCCCGTCTGATTATCGGCGGCGCGAGCGCCTACACCCGCGAGTGGGACTATGCCCGCATGCGCCGTCTCGCCGACGAAATCGGCGCCATCCTCCTTGTCGACATGGCTCATCCCGCCGGTCTCATCGCCGCCGGCCTGCTCGACAACCCCGTCAAGTATGCCCACGTTGTCACCACCACTACCCACAAGACTCTCCGCGGTCCCCGTGGCGGCGTGATTATGATGGGCAAGGATTTTGTCAACCCCTTCGGCAAGACCAACCCCAAGGGCGAACCGCGCATGATGTCGGCATTGCTTGACTCGGCAGTGTTCCCCGGAGTGCAGGGCGGTCCTCTCGAACATGTCATCGCTGCCAAGGCCGTGGCATTCGGTGAGGCTCTCGACCCCTCGTTCAAGGAGTATCAGCTTCAGGTCAAGAATAACGCCGCCACTCTGGCCGCCGCTCTCGTCGACCTCGGCTACAACATCGTCTCGGGCGGTACTGACAACCACTGCATCCTCGTCGACCTCCGCAGCAAATTCCCCGACCTGACTGGCAAAGTGGCCGAAAAAGCTCTTGTCGAGGCCGACATCACTGCCAACAAGAACATGGTGCCCTTTGACAGCCGTTCTCCCTTCCAGACCTCGGGCATCCGTCTCGGAACTCCCGCAATCACCACCCGTGGTGCCAAAGAGGAACTCATGGGTACTATCGCCGAGATGATTGACACCGTGCTGCGCAACCCGACCGATGCTGCAACCATCGCCTCAGTGCGCGCCGCCGTCAACTCCACGATGGAAAGCTACCCCATCTTTGCATGGTAATCACCCTCTGATTATACATATCACTAATGGAGCGGCACCGCGGTGCCGCTCCATTTTGCTTTCAAAATTCTATTTGTCAGAAAATTTGCACATTTCACAAGATAGCTGTACCTTTGCAGTCGAATTTTACAAGACGTTATGCAGAAAATCAGAAACATCGCCATCATCGCCCACGTCGATCATGGCAAGACGACCCTCGTTGACAAAATGCTCCTTGCCGGAAAGCTTTTCCGTGACAACCAGTCTACCGGCGAACTTATTCTTGACAATAATGACCTTGAACGTGAACGAGGCATAACAATCCTTTCCAAAAACGTCTCTATCAACTACGACGGCTACAAAATCAACATTATCGACACTCCCGGACACGCCGACTTTGGCGGCGAGGTCGAGCGAGTGCTCAACATGGCCGACGGCTGCCTCCTGCTTGTCGATGCCTTTGAAGGCCCCATGCCACAGACCCGTTTTGTGCTTCAGAAAGCCATTCAGATGGGACTGAAACCGGTTGTCGTAATCAACAAGGTCGACAAACCCAACTGCCGCCCCGACGAGGTTCAGGAAATGGTCTTCGACCTGATGTGCAACCTCGACGCGACCGAGGACCAGCTCGATTTCCCGACTATCTATGGCTCGGCCAAGCAGGGATGGATGAGCGACGACTACAACACTCCCACTGACAATATCAACGCCGTCCTTGACGCGATTATAAAATATATACCCGAACCCGAGACTCTCGACGGCGACGCGCAGATGCTCATAACCTCGCTTGACTATTCAAGCTATGTGGGCCGAATCGCCATCGGCCGCGTCCACCGAGGCGAGCTGCGCGAGGGCATGGACATCGCCCTGTGCAAGAAAGACGGCACCTCGGTAAGGCAGCGCATCAAGGAACTGCATGTCTTTGAAGGAATGGGCCGCAAGAAAGTCGAATCGGTCAAGAGCGGCGACATCTGCGCCCTCGTCGGAATCGAAGGCTTTGAAATCGGCGACACCGTCGCTGCTTTCGAGAACCCCGAGCCGCTCCCTCGCATAGCAATTGACGAACCCACCATGTCGATGACGTTCACCATCAACGACAGCCCCTTCTTCGGCCGCGACGGAAAATATGTCACATCGCGCCACATCGCCGACCGTCTTGCCAAGGAACTCGACCGCAATCTCGCGCTCCGTGTCTCCAAGGCCGACCACGAGGATGTGTGGACCGTCTTCGGGCGTGGCGTCCTTCACCTCTCGGTACTCATCGAGACCATGCGCCGCGAAGGTTTCGAGCTTCAGGTAGGACAGCCGCAGGTCATCATAAAGGAAATCGACGGCAAGAAATGCGAGCCTGTCGAACTGCTCACAATCAACGTCCCCGAGGAATATTCATCCAAGATTATCGACATGGTGACACGCCGCAAGGGCGAAATGGTGTCGATGATAACGCAGAACGACCGCATCCTTCTTGAATTCCACATCCCCTCGCGAGGCATCATCGGCTTGCGCAACAATGTACTGACCGGTAGCGCGGGCGAAGCCATCATGGCACACCGTTTCCTTGAATACCAGCCGTGGAAAGGTGACATCGAGCGTCGCACCAACGGATCGCTTATCGCTATGGAGGCCGGAACAGCCTATGCCTACGCAATCGACAAGCTTCAGGACCGAGGCAAGTTCTTCATCTTCCCTCAGGAAGAAGTATATGCAGGGCAGGTCGTGGGCGAGAACGCCAAGGACAACGACATCGTGGTCAACGTCACCAAGTCAAAGAAACTGACCAACATGCGCGCATCGGGTGCCGACGACAAGGCACGCATCATCCCACCCGTTGTGTTCTCTCTTGAAGAAGCTCTTGAATACATCAAGGAAGACGAATATGTCGAGGTAACACCCCACCATCTGCGCCTCCGCAAAATCATCCTCGACGAGCTTGAACGCAAACGCGCCAACAAGTAATCGTCGGTCAACGGTTTAAGGTTTAGGTTTAAGGTTTAGATAATGGCTTTTGAGCTGTTATCTAAACCTTAAACATTTCTATAATATCACTTATCTAAACCTTAAACCGTCCCGAGCCCAAGCCTTAAACCAAAAAATTACACCTTCGTGTAATTTTTCACCCACACAATCGTCTTATAAGTGATTATGGAGCAGAAAGACTTTGAGGCTATGGCACCGCAGCTGCGGCAGCGCATTGTCGGAATGGTCAGAAAATTGTCGGCCGACTCGGGCGATACTGACCTTGCCGACGATGTGGCTCAGGACACCCTCTTGAAGCTGTGGTCGATGCGTGACCGTCTTGATGCCTACACATCGGTCGAGGCACTCGCAATGGTGATTGCCCGCAACCGCGCCATTGACCTGCTCAAGCGGGTGTCGGCCCTCCGCAGTTGTGACATCGCCGATATTGACATCAGCGATACAGCCGTGAGCGCCGAGGATGCCATCATCAGCACCGAGTCAGAAAATCGCGCCATGTCCCTCCTTGCCTCCCTCCCCTCGGGGCAGCAGGCCGTGTTGAGGATGCGCCATGTCGACGGAATGGAAATCAGCGAGATTGCCGCCGTTACAGGCTCTACCACCAACGCTATCCGCGTCACCCTCTCCCGTGCCCGCCAGAACATTAAAGAACTCTATCTGAAAACAACCGAAAAAATATGAACAGCATTGATTTGACAAATATCCGCCAAGCCATCGAGCGATTCCTCGCCGCCGAGACAACTCTCGCCGAGGAAGATGCAATCTACCGCTTTTATGCCTCCCATCCCTCAGGGACGCTCCCTGCCGATGTCGAGCGCATGCGCGGGATGTTTGCGTGGTATGGGGCCGGTCTTGACGAGTCGCTCGACCCCGTGGCACAGACTGCCTCTCGCCCCTCGGTCGCGCTTCCTCCTCTGCGCCGCTGGCAGTGGCTCTCGGTCGCGGCTTCACTCGCAGTGCTGCTGACAGTCGGGTTCTCCGTCTTCCGGCCCGGCGACCGCGTCGAGGAGACTGCCTATGTCGTTATCAACGGGGAAATAGTAACCGACCCCGCCATTGTCGAGTCTGAGTCAATGAAACTTCAGGCAATATTTGACCGTGCCGAGCGTAAATTTGCCTCGGTCGGCGCCACCGCCGTGACCGCCCCCTCGCTTGAAGACCAGCTCGACATGGACAACCCCATCGTCAGAGACATCGTTAACCGTTATAACAACTTTAATTGACACATCAATATGATTCGTTTCCTGTTTTCAGCAATATTTTTCGCCATGGCGGCAACCGTGGCTCTCGCACAAGGATCGTTGATTTCTGTCGTGGAAAAAATCGAGTCGATTGTTTCCGATGAGTCCCAAATTGCCACAGCGAGCATCAACGAAAAGCGAGTCAACGGCAAACTCGTAGGCTTTAACAAAATTTTTGTTGTCAAAAACAAAAACATCGCCACCCGATTTATCCAAGCCGCGCTCAACGAGCGTTCCAAAGCCAGCAAATTTGAACAGCAGCTCAATCAGGACGTTGTCTATTACCATGTGGAGTTTGAGACCGTTAAAGACAATATGGCGACCTACGACAGCTACTCTATTGTCAAGCATGACTCCCATCAGTGGGTTGTCTCAGTCGAGCGTCGGCAGGAACGTCGGCAGGATCCGGCAGTTCGTTTTCATTGGCGTGACGGTAATGACACATCCTCCTCGTCAACCTCGATTTCCACCTCAGTCTCCGACGACGGCTCCGGCTCCACCTCGATTATCATCTACAACCCCGACGGAAGCGTCACCGTCATGACCGGCGATGACATGACCGGCGATGACATGGTCACAACCGCATCGGCAAAATCATGGTAGCGACGCAATGCGGAGAGGTCATGCCCCCGCGCCTCAGTGTGGGGAGAGGAGAGAAAAAGCATCAAAGACGCGCACCACAGATAAATAAATCCGATAGGATTTTTCCTTGAGTAGCCGTGGGTTGCGCCACTGTGCAACCCACGGTAAAATGTACCAATAAATGAATCTGCAAAGATTTTTCTGTTCATCAGAGAAGAATCTTTGCAGATTCATTATCGTCCTAACCCTATTCTCCGGGTTGCGGAGGCGCAACCCGGAGCTACTCAAGGCAGCAATCTTGTCAGATTGCGATTCAACACAGACAGCAATCTGACAGAATTGCTTCGGAGCAGTGGGATTAATGTGGCGCAACGGCAATCTGACAAGATTACTTCGGAGCAGGGGATTGATGTGTCACAATTGCAATCTGACAGGATTGCTTCCGAGCAGAGGATTGATGTGTCACAACGGCAATCTGACAAGATTGCTTCTTTGAATAGCCGTAGGTTGCCTTGCGCAACCTACGGTAAAATAACGGATTACACATAAAATTTGTAAAGATTTTTCAATCACTCGCATCAAGATAAATCTTTACAGATTTTATTTATTCGATGGCATGTTTCCGTGGGTTGCGAAATCGCAACCCACGGCTATTCAAAGAATAATCCTTACGGATTAAGAGTGTGTTTACTTTTAACTTTAAGAAATCTTTATAGCCCTATTCGGCCCATTTTAATCTTTTGTTCAGGAACCCCCAAAACTCTTTCACAAAATCTGAAAAAATCGCCATCCGGTTGAGTGCCTTGTCTTTGGTGTGCGTAATAGAATATAGAAATACCGAAAAACAGATTAACCAAAACTATATTCAATTATGAAAAAAATCTACGCATCCATGATTGCACTCTCTCTGGGGGCATTCTGTGGCCTTACTCTCTCCGCTCAGGAGCAACTCAACATCACGTTTGCCGACAACCAATTGCCTGCCAAATGGGAGGTTTCCAATGGCGGAACCTATTCATTTGAAAACGGGCATCTAAATGTCGTTATGTCTGTTCAAAGTAATAATAAATATCGTGCCGATTTGTGGTACAACAGATTTACCGATGACAGTTATAAAATAAAGGATGTTTCGAAAATCAAGGTAATGGCCATCAAGTTTATCGGTCAGCGTCCTGCCGGTAGCTTGAAGTTAGAATATATCGGTGATTTCACTAACAAGGCAAACTGGACTTATAAAGGGGAAATCAAAACCACGGGCGGTAATACGATATATTATTGGGATTTAAATGATATTTCCGACTATACCGAAACTTCCACTCTTAACCGTTACCATTTTACAATCGCTGATTGTGAGACTGAACCGTTTGAATACAGTGTTGACTGGGTTGCTACATTTGAATCTCTTGACGCGTTGACTGAAAACAAGGACTGGAAAGACGACGGTGAAAATGACATCGATGAAGAAGGTGATGTCGAATACACTTTCATCAATGAATCGACAGGGCAAGGATATTTGTCATTTGTTGAAATGTATAATGCGGCTGAAGCAGAACATACTCTGATTCTGAAAGATCATGTAACATTTGATAATAGAGCTGATTCTAAAAATGTTACGCTAAAGGGTGAAACCGGGTCTGAAAAAATTATTCAGAACAAGAATAACAGTTTGCTTTTTGCATGTAAATCACGTTTGGCTTTGGAAAATCTTATTGTAACAGCTCAAAATGGCCCGGGTGCAAATCCTATGTTTGAAATTTCCAAGAATAATCCGCTCATTTTGACTGATGTGACATTTGACGGCATTAAATCTTCTCATGCAGAAGGTATTATCAATATTAAGAATGATGGCGTATTGAATCTTGCCAATGTTAATTTTGTAAATTGTGAAGGTTCTACACTCAATGCTTTATGCAAAGTTGGTGCAACTAAGACACTTAACCTTTCCGGCAAAAACGAGGGATTGAAAGTTTATGTCGAGGCCGCAGGTTGTATCAATGCCACTGACCTTACCAACGAACAGCCCATTGTTCTCACTCTTTCCGATATTTTGACAGAAACTCCCGCTGCTCGCAGCCTCAGCGAAAATGACGTGATTGTCAATGGTTGCGACGACCCCTCTAAGTTTGACCTCACCAATTCAGGCTATAAGCTCGTGGGCGAAAACGGTAACCTCGTTCTTGCCAAGGCCGGTGATACGACTGCTATTGATGAAATCGGGGTTGACGGTGAGGATGCTCCGGCTGAGTACTACAATGTTCAGGGAATCCGCGTGGAGAATCCCGAGCATGGCCTCTACATCAAGCGTCAGGGCAACAAAGTCTCGAAAGTCATTCTTTAAGCGCAGTGTTTATAGTTAATGCGATAAGTGCGTGAGCCGCAGTGGCGGCTCAGCACCTACCACCCGCCCCGGTTCCGGGGCGGGTGGTTTGTTTTTTGCCCTATCGGACGATAGGGAGACGGAGTCAAAGATAGTCATTTGACCGGCATCTGTCACGACGGCAGTCGTGTCGCGGAATCCCTGCGGGTTAGCAGCGCATCTATGATTTTACAGATGCATAACACTGCCTATCTTGAACCGTCAGGGGGGTAGGGAATCTGCGCCCGCAGGATTGCCTATAAAAACGCGACAGCCAAAGCGGTAATGTGCTTTGGCTGTCGCGTTTTAAAGGACAAAATCAATTTATTTCGGATAAATCGAGCGGTATATAAGTGTTAAAATAACGTTGTTGGGGGATAAAAGCCCGACTCTTATAAGACCGCGATCCTGTGCCTATCGGATTCTTGAATGCCATGACGACTCTTATAGCTGCAAAAGCGCGGCTGTGACACTGTACGATATGTTCCTTGGCCTCGGATATCTGGTTGAAATGAGGTCGGTAGGATGTGAGGCCCGACGATCCCCATGCATTCCATGGATTGAAACAGAACATAGCAATCCAATTCATCTTATTGTCTTCAATCGTATATTCCAGATTGGACGGGTCATAGAATGGATTATCTGTTGTCGCGTCAAGGAATAAGTAACACTTTTCGCCGAGACCTTCGACTCGGGTTCCTTTAAGATTCAAAAATCCGTAGGCTCGAAGGTCGAGACCCGATATATTGGCGCAGTAAGCATCGCTTTTGAGCAGTTTGCCTTCTTTGATTGCTTGATAATCGGTTTCGGCATAAGATGCGTCGGCTTTTTTTGTTTTAACGTCATCTGTAATCCATTTTGCCGGATAGGACCATCCTCCATAACGTCTTAAACGGACAATATCACCCCAAGTGGGAAAGCGGTATGTCTCAACCGATGTATCGGCAGGTTTTAACTTGCCGTCGATAAAAGCCGTGAAGTTGTAAAGCAGGGCAATATTGTCTCTTAATGACTCATCATTTACGGGGTCAATATCTGAGTCATAATAAGATCCACCGTCACTGATAGACTCACCTTTGGAGGCTGTGGGATAGATATATCCGGCAGGGAGTTTCTGTGTCATCGGGTATTTTTCATGCTTTGCAAGATTTTCTTCGGCAGAGCTGACCGAATTGCCGTCCCACATCTGGAAATTGACAGTGCCGATTTTGTAGTCGGGTTTGTCAACCTCGGGATTTTGTGAATAGATTTCATCATATTCCTCATGGGATACATTGAAACACTCGATGGGGTTGTTGTCTCTGTCAAGAACGTTTCGTAGGGATTTGCCTGTCCAAAATTGATTGAAACTGACTTTTCGCAATGGGTATTGCAATTCACCGATATTCATATATTTTATGACTGTGTACCCTACGCTGTTATTGTCGGCGTCGGTAGTGTTGGAAGTCAGTGGCGAATATGATACAAAAGCGGTTTTTATTCCATTTTCTTTTTTTATCGCGATGTGACCGTTGAGGAATGCCTGTCGGTTGGTTACCATTTCATCACCGATTATAAAGTCTTCGATGAAATTTTCTTCAGGATTCCAGATCAGCGTGCTGCCGTGCATGTAATATTCAAGGTATTCTTCAGATTCATACCCATATCCTTCAGTGGCATGTGTTTTAGTCCAAGTTGCGACATATTCATGCCCGTGGCCTACCTTGAACAGACCTTGAAATCTGTCTGAACCATTGCTGCTCATGTGAGGGAGCGGCCATGCCGACGGTGTTGACATTTTATAATTATTGTATTGGTCATGAGACCATGCCGGGTGCCGCAGAGGGGTATATCCGGTCTGTCCGGCACCTGATTTAATGTCATATATGAAGCGCAATACCGTTCCACGGGTGAGATCAGGATTCTGCGTGCCCGGCTGTAAATTATAGAATACCCATGCCTGAGAATTGACACCCAAAGAGCCGGAGGACTTTGGCCCCTCCTTGCCGGGTGAGAAAATTTGTTTCCACAGGGTATCGTTGTGAGCTTTTCCCGGATTGGTAGATACGATATAGCTGCCTATATAGGGGTGGTCAAGATTACCTGTGTTTGGTTGTGTGAATTGGCTTTCGTAATCATTGACTTTCATCGATCGGTAATTGTCGTCATAGGATGGGTCGACATAATGGATATATTCTCGACACAGATAGCCGACCAAGTCATTTTCGGGGTCATACACTTCGAGAACCCAAGAATCGTCATCGTCGACATCGATTACAGGCGGTGTGAAAGAGGAAATGGTGAAATAGTAGTTGTGGCCGGGGAGAAGGTCGATGTCTTTTTTCAGGCGGTAGCTTTTTGTGGTGTTGTTGGTGTTCTCTACCGTCAGGAAAGCTCCCTCTGTGGCCGAGATGGTGCGGCATGCAGGCACGGCGGCACGATAGACGAGCAGCTTGCCCTCATCCTCTTTCCCCTCGCGCTTGCTGTTGATGGGATGGGTCATGATGATGTCACAAAGAGGCTGGTCGTCAGCCACGCTGTAGGTCATGGCACTCAGGTTCTCGGTTGAGAGGTTTATGTCGGTCGCGGTCAGCGGCTGTCCGTGAACAGTGATGTTTTCGTAAAATTCAACATCTTTTTCGGGCACCATGACAAGTATATTGGCCATGGCATGGTCAAAAATGATGTGAACATTCTTCTCCCCGGGTGCGACGTAGTCCCAGAGCAGGTCAGACTGCTCATAGGACGACATCTTGCCGTCTTTGGCCACCGATTGGTCGGGTTTGACGTTGTGGGTATAGGTGCGGGCCTTGTCAATCGTCATTGACGCATCATAGGGGTAGTAAAACAGATATCGAGCCTTGCCGCGACTGAGCTCCTGTGCAGTGCGGGCGACGAGTGTCTGCACTTTCTGGCCGGTGTTGAGGTTTTCACGCACCTCGACAGTCATCGGAACGTTAGAGTCGATGACTGTACCGTTTTCGTCAAATGAAAATGCGCCGACAATATCTCCGGATTCAAATGTGGACACATGCTCGTTTTCATAAACGACACGAGAACCGGGGTCGTTGCCACCGATGATAAAATATTCATCGGATGCCCAATTGTCATTATAGACGGCATCGGGCATATCATCTTCGCAGCCTGACAATCCACAAGCCATTATTGTGGCGAAAACCGTTGGAATGAATTTATACCGTAGTATTCTCATGGTTATGTTCTTTTTATTTCTTCAAGATCGTTGTCTTCTCCGTCGGCCCAGTTGCGGATTTCGAGCGACCACACGTCGGCCCGGCGGATGCGAATTATATAAAGCTTGTTTTCTTCTATTGCCGGAACGGGTAGAAGTTTTCTCAGCGGGATGGAGCGGTCATTTTCGCTATCGCCATCGTTGATCATCAGGAATCCGGCATCGTCGGTAGCAGGTACCGGCTGAGGAGGCAGAATTATGCGGTAATGGTTTTCTCCGATTTGATGTGGATACATGTTGTCGGGCCATCGCTGAAGATAATGGCGTCCGACTCTGTCACTGCCTGTTAAAGTGAAGTCCGGGGATTTGTCAGTATACCACCAGTCAAATTTATCAGTACTTAGATTGAATTTGCGACCAATAATAAAACCGTCAAAATTGTAGCCGCCTTTTAGAGCGATCTCCTGTTCTTTCTCAGAATAAAATAACCTGACATTGCTGACATCGAAATCAAATTCAATTTCAATCGCGGCATGTTTTTTGTAGAATTTGACTTCAAGGGTGCTGTTTTGGTTACCGTTATTCAGCGGTGCGCCGGAATTGTCAAGGTCTCTTATCGCGAACATGAAGTCGTTTTGTTGATGAACCTTGTCGCCACGCTGGTTGGTACTGACAAATACAGGGTATCCTGTCCATGAATACCGATGCCATTCGCTGGCCGGTCTGAATTGATTATCACTGGGGGGAACTGTATTTTGGGTGTTGTCTGAGATTTCGGCAGAAAATATTTTTCTGAAAGCGAAGTCAGAAGTCGAACCGCTGGATTGATTTGCCAGATCAAATTCTTCTTTGCTGTAATTTCCGTAGGAATTGTATAGTAATCCATCGGTTTCAGCACAACTGGGATATTCCACCAATTCGCAAAAAGGAGTTGACGGATCTGCCTGATATTTAGAAATGTTGGCCTGCAGGCTCGATTCAATTTCTTCGTTAGAAACAAAGGGGTAATAGAACAAAAAAGCATAGTTTATATCTGATTTTTTCAGATACAGATACTCGTCTCTGCTTGAGCTGTATTCTTCCAATTGATTCAGACGGCAGATATAGTCGTTGTTTTCCGAATCAATATCACGCCATGTCTCGTTGTCATAGGGTTTCTTTATCTGTTTGAGTACGATGAATTTCCCTGAAGCATCTACTTCCCAACAGGAGGCCATGTAATAATTATTATAATGGACAACATCTACCATCTCACCTAATTCTCCATTCCATTCCTGCTGTTTTATCCGATTAGATATAATGCAGCCGATTTTGTCACCGGGTTCAAATTTGCCGGAAAGGCCTGAGGATGATACGCGGGAATTGAGGTCGGAGAGGGTGAAACGGATTACGCCGGGGAGGTCGGCGGGGTCGGCGGCGGGGGTGTCGGGAGCGGCGGGCATGTCGCTGTCGGTACACGACGTTGTGGCTGTCGCGAGGGCGGCGGCTACGGTAAAGAGGGTGATGAGGTGTCGGAATGCTTTAGTATTCATAGGTCCAGTCTCCTCCTTTCTCCATGTCGGCGATTGTCACTCGGAAGCGCATGTGGTCTTCCTCGGGGGTTATGATTATGTTCTGGATGTCAAACTTGTAGTAGTGGTTGCGAATTACGTTGTAGAATGTGCCTGTGGGGGCATCGGCAGGGTAGGCATCGTCAGTATATTTCTTGAACCGGATGCCTCGGTCGCTTTCAAACGTTGTTGTCTCGGCATCTTCCTCGCCACGGGGGCGCACGGTTACGGCGATTGTCGCGCGGGTGTCGGGGTCGGTTGTGTTGTCCCACTCGGGGATGTAGATGCGGAATTTTTCAGTGCCGTTTTCGACGACAGGGTAGAAGTCAAGTCCGTCGGTGGCGGCGGCGGTGTATTCCCGGAACGAGTTGTCGATACTGATTGACTCGGTGGCGCCGGTGGTGAGGTCAACGCCGCCGGGTACGGTGAAACCTCCGGCGTTGCGGCGGTCGATGGCGACGGAGACTATTTCATATTCGCTGAGGGCCTGACTCTCGGCGGCAAGTGCCACGTCGACCTTGGCGGCGGCGCGGAGCAGATGGATTGTGCCGATTTCGTTCCGATAGCCGGGGGTGAAGTCGAGGGTCTTGGTCACGAGGCCATACATGGGGATGGTCTGCGCGGGACCTGCCTCGGTGTTGGCCCAGCTGTAGGCCCACTCGTCGATAGCGGTGTTGAAGAACCCGGTCGCCGGGGTCTCGACATCGGGAGTGTTGGCGGTAATGACGATTTTGTATTGTTTGCCTGATTCGAGTGACACGTCTTTGCCTGTGACGGTGCCTTCAAAGGTGTAATTGTTCTTGTTGTCTTTGTCGCGGATTGCTATGAGCGAGGTTATGGTGGCGGCAAGGTCGCCCTCGTTATTGACGATGGTGACGCGGAGCGAGCGGGGGTCGATGGTGTTGTCATAGTCGTCGCCGGGATCCCAATCGGGGAATTCTCCCGAGATTCCTTCACCCCAGTTTTCGTAAGAGCCGTCGGTGCGCGAGGCAAGGACAGGCGGGGCAGCCTTATCGTTCATGGCAAGCCTGAAGGAGAGCCTGACCTCTGTCGCGGTGTTGCTGCTGCTGTTGTCACCGGGAGCGTCGGGTGTGGGGTAGTCGTCATAAACGATCCCACACGATGACGCTGCCAAAGCCACGATGCAGAGTGTAAGCGATAGTGTTAATATGTTGGTTTGTAGAGACATTTGTTTTAATTCATAAATCATCATGCACAATGCATAATTAATTCTCAATTTTCAATTCTCAATTCTCAATTCTCATTGGAGCGTGGAGTTGTTGTAGACCACAAACCATTTGTTGATGTGAATCTGCTTGGTTGCCCAGTTGTTTTGGTCATCGAGCAGGAACGTCATTGTGTAGCGATCCTGACGGTCGAGGAACTCGTTGTCGCTCATGGAGTATCCGTCAAAAGCCTTGGTCATGAGCGCCAAGTCGATGGCGGGGAGGGAGAATATTACTTTTCCGGTCGAGATTTCGGTGACGCGGAGCACGGCGTTGTTGGTGTCAAGCAGGCGGCCTACAGAAATCTCGGCAGCCACGGCGTTGATGACGGTAGTCGCGGGTCGGTCGGCCGATAGTTCGGGGTCTTGGGCGAGGGCGGCAATCTGTGTTTCGGGAAACTTGAGCTGAGCCGACGCGCCCTCGATTTCAAAGGCATGGTAGGTGACGCGGGAGTCGGCGAGGAGCTTGTTGTCGCAGCCCATGTGGCCGTTGTCGTCGCTGATGTCAAACTTGAAGTTCTTCGGGTCCATCGTCTGATTGCCTTGGTTCTGCAGCACGATGCGGAAGATGTTGGTGTTCT
The DNA here is from genome assembly GCA_002494015.1 of Porphyromonadaceae bacterium UBA7042. Classification (GTDB taxonomy): domain Bacteria; phylum Bacteroidota; class Bacteroidia; order Bacteroidales; family Muribaculaceae; genus Duncaniella. Next base: position 16,756 of record DLAR01000103.1, read on the forward strand.
TTATAAGCTCCATCGGGATAACGTGGTCGCCGGGTTCATCGGCGATGGTGATGTTTTTCTTTCCGTGGAACATGTGCATGAGGTTGCGGTATATGTCGCCGTTGTCGTCGCGGTTTATGCGGCATGTGAAGTCGGGCGTGCGGTCTGTTTCCTCGCCCCGGCTGTCGGGGTTGACGGTAAAGGCGGGATTGTCTTTCACGCCGCACCATGCGAGGAGGGTGTAGTCGCCCGTGGGGAGGTCGGTGAGACGGATGGAGAAGTTTTCGGCATTTTCTTGGGTGACAGGCTCGCTGAATGACCTGACAAGCCGTTCGGAGCGGTCAAAGACATAAAGGTTGACCGATGCCACTTCATAGGGGAATGCGTCACCATATTTCAGATGGTGGATGTATTTGAATTTCACCTCATACCGGGATTCGCAGTCACCTTCGTTGTCAAAGATGGTGCTGTCACACGATACTGTCGACACGGTCAGTGCCGCAAGAGAGAGAAGTGTTGCAAATGTCTTGGTCAGTTTCATGTTTAGGATTGCTGATTGGTCAAGTGGTTGTTATGATGGCGGAAACGGTGGGGGTTTCCGTGGTGAGGTCAGTTTTTTGATGGCATCTGCGGGATGCATGGCGCGCCATGGCGGGCGCGGGGTGAGGGAGAGGTTGCGGGGAAGGAGAAAAATCGCGGAGGCGCGAGGCCGCGGGGCTGAACGCCTCCGCGATGGTTTAATGGTTTGTGAGAATGAGAGGAAAGAATGAGGGGATTATTCGAGAGTAAGGTTCTGTCCGACAACGCGCCATTTCAGCAGGGCGATGCGGGCCGAAACGTAGGATTCGGGTTCGTCGGTCGGACGCTCGGGGTCGATGTCTTCAGTGGGGTCGAATACGGGGGTTCCGAGACCGGTGATACCGTCGAGAGTCACGTCGTAGATGTGGTTGCGGATGAGGGCGGCGAGCTCCGATCTCTGGTGGTTGAAACCGATGTGTTTGATTTCGGCGAAGTAGTAGGTGAGGCCGTTTTTCCACTCGATAGCCGGTTTCACTGACGCAATAAAGTCGCTGTAGACTGTTTCGTCTTTGAGGGGTTTGGTTTTGAGCGCGGTGTCTTTGATTTTGACAGTTATTCTGTAGGGGTGTACATTGTCGTCGGTCTTCACGCGCACAACTTCGAGATCCTCCACGGCATAGTCACCGGTGTGTTTGCCGTCACTCTCGGTGGTCTGCCACTGAATGCCTGCGGTTTTTAATTCGTAGGCCATGCGGGTCAGGTAGTCGTTGTCTTCTTTGAAATATTTGTCGAGATAGCGGATGAGGTTTGTTGCCTTCCCGTCAATCTGAAGTTCGGCGGCTACGATGATTTTGGTGGCCTTGGAGGTCATGCCAGCCTGGAGTGGGAGGCTTGAGTCCATATTGTTGGGGCAAAGATATTGAGAGAAGGCCCCGGTGGTGTTTTCTCCCGATATATTGTTCCAGGTTAGGTGGCTGACTTCAGAGGAGGGGACGGTTGCCCAGTAAGAGCGGAAATTGGCCTTGTCGTTCCAGTCCCATCCTTGGCTGACGTTATCAATGTTTTTAACGAGTGAGATTGCGCTCGTGGTGTTTATAATCTGATAGCCTTTGATTTCAGGCACAATGGTCACGTCGGTTTTATTGTTTTCGCTGTCGGTTGTAGTGATGTTGTTTGACTTCACGGCGAAAGTCGTGTTTTTCTTGACCTGGACTTTGGCAAGGACACGCTCAACATAGATGTCAACAGTGTTGGTCGTTGTGGCTTGGGCTGCTTCATACGAGTCAAAGATTGCTCCCGTAATCTTGGCGGCATAAATGTTTTTGCCACCGCCTGTAGCGGTGCCGTCGTTATAGGCCGAGTTGGTCATAACGAATTTGCCCGACTCGGTGGAGGTGTATGCCCCAACGGTTTTGCGCACTGCGTCAAGGTTGCCTTTTGAACGGATGGTTGTTTCAAGATCGGCCGGGGGGTTGAGCACGGCAATGACGCTTTCGGGCTTGATTGAGGATCCTTTGAGGGTCACGACAGTCTTGGCTTCTTTGTCAATGGTGTTGGCCGTACCTGGTTTCCATTCGTTGATGGTGACATTGGGCACAATTTCGGAGATGTTGCCATTGGCGCCGAAGAAAATAAACATGGCGTTGGTCACCTTTGACTCAGCCTCAGACCCGTTTACATATTCGGGTTCTTTGTCTTCATAGCGGCTACCCATGCTGCCGGGGGTGCAGAGACGCACGGCGACGTAGTTGAAATCACCGGTTTCGACATTGTTCCCACCGTTGGCGGGCTCGTCGCTGGAGCAGGCTGTAAATGCTAAACCTGCGGCCATCGCGAAATACAGATTTTTTAATTTCATAATTTTGGAATTAAATAATGGTTTGTTAGGTTATTGTAAATTATTAGAAAACAAGATTTAGGATATGCACCGCGTCTCTTTGTGAGGGGTGAGGGCGATGCTTTTTATAGGCTGATGCCGGTTCAGAATCGGTGGGCATTAAGCAACGGCCTAGGCCGTTGCTTAAAAGCCATGGCTTTTAAGCAAAACTTGTTAAAGGTCATTGAACCACATCAGTAGGTCCGTTACACGGGGCTACAATGGTGGGGAAGACAGAATCTGACGGTAAGATACGGGGACTTGACCGGTGTAGCGAAATCGGAAGATACAATATCAATGTGTCTTGATTCTTGATTATGTAATGGACTGTAGAGGATAATGGGAACGGTTCAGTTTAGCGGTTAGTAGGTTTTAAATCATGGATTAGAATGCGGAGAGTGGCGGGTGCCAATTCAATGCAATAAGGTAGAGAAACGTTCAGAAAAAAATTTGAGAACGTCAGGGTACAATACAATATAAATTCTGCAAAATTGCAGTGTGAATTCTAAATTCAGTCGGTGGTTTGTAGTAGTGAGGATGGGTTGAGAGGGTGGTTAATGCAAGACCCGGGTTTATGGCTTTGCGGGGAACGGTTCATGACGTGGAGAGCTGAGGGCGGGGAAGATATTGGACAGCGTCGCGCCTGAGGCCGATTGATCGCGCTGCGGCGCGACGCTGTGGTTGTGGGCGTTAATTATTTTCAGCTTCTTCAAAGAGATTCAAGGTCTCAAGAGCCGCAGCGGCGTTAGGCTCGCCCATATTCTGAGCTTTTTCGAGCAGAGTGCGTGCGGTCTTGAAGTCGCGCTGCTTGGCAGCAAGGACACCGCGGGTGTAGACAGCCTCGCGTGAATCGCCGGCTTTTCTGAGGAACGTTTCGGCAGCTTTGAGGTCGCCGCGCGAGAGCGACGCGCTTGCCGCGTTGAGGTTGGCGGCATTGTCGGCGGGGAACATGCGCACGGCGGTCTCGAATATCTCACAGAAGTCGTCACTTCCGGGCTCCAGACCCTGAGCGGCGAGATAGAACTCGTTGAGCGACAGTTTCTGAGGCGCGTTTTTCACGAGGTTGCGGATTTCGTTGACATCGGTAAACTCGCGGATGGTGAAGTTGATGGTGTAGTCAGAGTGACGGAGTGCGGGGTATACCTCGCGGAGAAGGTAGGCATAGTCGCCGGGGAAGTTCTTCTTGATGCGTGCATCCTTGACATCGGGAGCGAGGTTTGAGTCAATGATTTCAAGAATGCCGGTCTTGCCGGGTAGGGCAGATGTCACGACATACTCGCGGAGTCCGTCCCAGTCTTCGGGGTCGTAGGATGTGCGGATAAATCCTGTGCCGAAGTGATAGAGGCTTTCGACATAGTCTTTAAGAGCCTCGGTACGGCCTTTGGCAAGACGCTCGTTGTTGGCATAAGTGCCTTCGGGCGAGGCGAAACCTTTGATTGATAGGGAGGTAATGGTTATATCCTTGTCGTTGCGCACGCTGTCGATGTTGTTGCGGATTTTGGCAAGCTCGACAACGTTTCCGCGATAGTCGGGGTAGATGACAGTCTTGTTGACGGGGAAGTCGATATATGCCCGGTTGTCCACGCTGCGGGTCTTTGTTTCCTCGGCAGCCGGGGTTATGAAGGCAAAAGCGGCCTCGAAAACCTCGGGAGCGATGCGGGGTGACTTGAACGGGCCGAAAACAGCCATCTCGTCACAACCAAGCAGGAGGTTGCAGCATCCGTAGTTGCAGTCGCGGAACACGAGTTTCGCGCCTTCCATCCACGGCTCGTAGGCCACATTTATATTATAGTCGACCGATGCGGGAGCCTCCTTGGAGCGGTAGGCCATTTCGCGGTCGCCTGAAATCATTCCTTTTCCGGCGCGGATGTAGTGGTAGTAGCGGTTGCGGCCGTAGATTCCGATAGCGGGGAGTTCAAGCTCGTTAGCGCCATTGACGATGACGGGTGTGAGGATTAGTGCTTGGTTTCGGTCGACCTTGATGTCAGACAGCACTACGTCCATGTCGACAGTTACCAGCTCGCCGTTGCGCACCATGCGCTGGTTCTGGATGAATGGTTGTCCGGAGGTTTCGGCCACAGAGGCTAAGGATGTAGCGATTAAAGCGGCCGACAACAGTATAGAGCGTTTCATATCAGTCATGTTAAACGGTTAAAAAAGATATACTATGTTTATAGCCGCTTTAGTGGGCCCGAAATAATTGTGAGTGCGGTCCGACGCGGTTTTTTGCCCGCAACCGGCACACTTGAATGTGTCAAACTTGGTGTAGGCATACCCGATGCCGATTTCGGCTTCGAGGTTCCAGTGTTTTCCAAGAATCCAGGTATATCCGTAGGCGATACCTGCACCGGCGGCCCATCCCTGGTAGCGGTGGTCTTCAAGGCCGTCGAATACGGGGTTCTTGATGCCGCCGACGTTGTACTGGCCACCTATTGCATGGAGGCCGAAGAAGTGTCCGGCCCAGCGGTCGCAGAGCCAATAGCGTACTTCGGGCTGTACAAACCAGTGTTTCCAACGCTTGCCTTTGGAAAATTTCCATGCGTTGAAGTCGCCTGAAACGTCAAGAGTCCATTTCGGGGCGAGCCCGAATTCAATACCGGCATTTACGTTGAGTAAAGCGTCGTAAAGCAGGTTGCTCTTTAGCGCTACTGTTTGGCTTTTGATGCCTTGACAGCAGAATAATGCTAATAGCATGGCTGTGATGATTTTGATTTTCATAGAATTATCTATATTATGTCAATTGATAGGCAATAGTCTTGATGGTAACTGTGTTCTGCCAACGCGACAAAGTTAAGGATTTTTAAACTTATATGCAAGAAAATAAATTGTCAAAATGGGTAATTGTGGTATTTCATGAGATTGTACAAATATTTGGATATATAAGGTCAAATTTCGTGGTAAAGTAAAAAACGCACGAATGTCAGGGAATATATTTCTGACATTCGTGCGGCAGTGTGGCGCTGTTATTTAGCGACGGGGCATCCCGAGCATTTTTCGGAAATCATGGTGAAGAAGTCGTTGCCTTTGTCGTCGACGAGGATGAAGGCGGGGAAGTCTTCGACTTCGATTTTCCAGATTGCCTCCATGCCGAGTTCGGGGTATTCAAGCAGTTCGACTTTCTTGATGCTGTTCCGGGCAAGGATGGCGGCAGGTCCGCCGATTGACCCGAGGTAGAAGCCGCCGTGCTTGTGACACGCGTCGGTGACCTGCTTGCTGCGGTTGCCCTTTGCAATCATGACCATCGAGCCGCCGGCGCTCTGGAACTGGTCGACATAGGAGTCCATGCGTCCGGCAGTCGTGGGGCCGAATGAGCCCGAGGGCATACCTTCGGGTGTCTTTGCCGGACCTGCATAGTAGATGGGGTGGTCTTTGAGATATTGGGGCATCGGCTCGCCGCGGTCAAGACGCTCTTTGATTTTGGCATGGGCGATGTCGCGTCCCACGATGATGGTGCCGTTGAGCGACAGGCGTGTCGAGATGGGGTATTTTGTGAGCTCGGCGAGGATTTCGCTCATGGGGCGGTTGAGGTCGATTTTCACGACTTCGCCTTCGCCTTGTCGGCGGTATTCCTCGGGAATCAGTTCGCCGGGGTTGGTGTCGAGTTTTTCAATCCAGATGCCGTCGCGGTTGATTTTGGCCTTTATGTTGCGGTCGGCCGAGCATGACACGCCGAGACCGACGGGGCACGACGCACCGTGGCGGGGGAGGCGGATGACGCGGATGTCATGGGCAAAATATTTGCCGCCAAACTGCGCTCCGAGTCCGATTTTGTGGGCTTCTTCGAGCAACTGAGCCTCCAGCTCGCGGTCGCGGAATGCATGGCCGAGCTCGTTGCCGTGGTCGGGCAGCGCGTCATAGTATTTTACTGACGCTTTCTTGACGGTGGCAAGGTTCATTTCGGCCGAAGTGCCGCCGATGACGAATGCGATGTGGTAGGGGGGGCATGCTGCGGTGCCGAGCGATTTCATCTTTTCGACCAAGAAGGGGAGGAGTGTCTTGGGGTTGATGAGGGCCTTGGTCTCCTGATAGAGGTAGGTCTTGTTGGCCGAGCCGCCGCCCTTTGCGACAAACAGGAACTTGTACTCGTCGCCCTCGGTTGCGTGGATGTCGATCTGGGCCGGGAGGTTGCATCCGGTGTTGACCTCGTCATACATGTTCAGCGGTGCGTTCTGCGAGTAACGTAGGTTGTCGGTGGTGTAGGTGAGATACACGCCGTGGCTGAGCTTTTCCTCGTCGTCGCATCCGGTGTAAACGTTCTGGCCCTTTTCGCCGTGGATGATGGCTGTGCCGGTGTCCTGACAGAAGGGGAGCTGCCCCTTGGCGGCAACCTCGGCGTTGCGGAGCATCGTGAGAGCCACGAATTTGTCGTTTTCGCTTGCCTCGGGGTCATTGAGGATTTTGGCAACCATTTCGTTGTGTTCGCGGCGCAGCATGAACGCGTTGTCGTGGGTGCACTGGCGGGCGATTACAGTCAGAGCCTCCGGGTCGATTACGAGGAACTCGTGTCCGCCCCAGTTCTCGACTTTCACATAGTCGGATGTTAGGTGGTAATACTCGGTGGTGTCGGGGCCAAGCGGGAACATCTCCTGATATTTAAACGGTTTTGTCGCCATTGTTTTGAATATTAAATTAGGGGTTGAATATTTTGATTTACATATATGTGCAAAGGTAATGAAAAAACTGAAAACGGCGAAAAAAAATTAATGCGGGAAGATTCGGCGCAATGTCACTAACTTAACGCCGCTGTCCATCGTCAGCGGCAGAGCCGCCGATTACGCGGCATGGCCGCGTGTCAACGTTAGCCACATGCAACCGCGCCTTTAGGTGCGGGCAGCGTGTGGTCAATAGCGCATATCTGATTTTACGGCGGCATAGCTGCCGGTCTTGACGGGGAATGACCGGCTACGATGTAGCCGATGCCTGACAGAAAACGTAGAAAACCCAAGCGGCACGCACCTAAAGGCGCGCTTGCATG
>DLAR01000023.1:0-53450 GCA_002494015.1 Porphyromonadaceae bacterium UBA7042
ATCCGGTCACACAGCTACAGCTATGCTTCCCCGAATCATGACGAAATCCGACGCGTGAAAACGGGCTTTGGATTTAACAGTTGTTATGAAACGCCCTCTAAGAGGCGTAGCTGATTCCGCACTTTGTGCATTTGCCCAGCGAGATGAGTTCGTTGCCCGGAATGTTGCCGAGAAACTGTCCGCAGCAGGGGCACACATAGTCGCGGTGGAACTGCTCGTTGAGGCGTTTTTTCTGCACAGGTCCCATATTGCCCTTGCGGAAACGGAACACGGCAAACACAACCATGAGTGCCAGTGCAATCGTGATGAGCACGGGGCGCAGTGAGGCGATGGTGGGGTTGGGGACGAAAAGGGCGGCAGTGGCTCCCATCGACAGGATGCCGGTCACGCTCTGCATGGCGTTCATGCGCTGCTGTCCGATGTCGATTTTCTCGTTGTCATAGTCATATTGTTTCCAGACATGGAGCAGGTGGTGGATGTCGGCGCTCCAGTTGGCTGCTTTTAGCGCGCTGAGGATGTTGACGGAATAGGGGGCGTTGTTTTCCTGCGGGTATCCGAGCTGCACCTTGTCTTTGGCCGAAAGCTGGGTGGGGAAGCTGCCGTCGGCGCAGATAGGCTCGCCGTTGACATAGGTCACGTTCTGAGGATTGAGATTATAAATCCACACGTCGTTGCCTTGGGTGACGATGCGGCAGTGGCCGGTCATCTGGTCGGGTTTGAGGCGGCTGACAGTCATCGGTACGCTGTTGGGGGTTCCGGCAGCCTGTTTTTTTGTGCCGTTGACAAGCATGGCTAACCGGTTGGTGCCATCTTCACGGCCGATAATTATGTCTAAATTTTCCATAGAGCGATAATGTGGGTTGAGAAGAGGTTATTCTTGTTTTTCAATTTTAAATGTTGTCTTGCCGATTTTTATCTGGTCACCGATGCGCACTTCCATCGACTGGTTGTCGCGCAGGCGCATCGAGCCGTTGATGACGACATCATTGGACGAGTGGATGACTATTACTGTCATCGTCATGCCGTTGGCACCGCCGGGCCTGATTTCGATGTTCACCGATTTGCCCCGGCTGATGCAGTCGTCTTCATCAATTGAAATGTCGGGGCGGATATTTCCGTTGCGGCGGCCTATGTAGTTGTTTCCGAGAATCAGGGGGTAGCTGACCTTGTTCCAGAACAGCAGCGACTGGCGCACGAGGCTTAGGCCGCGCATGGCCGGGGTGGTTTTGTGGGGTTGCAGAGGTTTCTTTGGGCCCGGGACGGGAATGTTTCCGGCATTGGGGTTTCCGTAAATGGTCTTATTCATTCCTCCACCGGCCAGTGGCTGGGCCTGTGCCTGCTGTAAAGGCTGGCCTGTAGCGGTGGCGGGTTGTTGGCTGCCTGCCGTCGGCCGGTTTGTCGCCGGTTTTGGCTGCTGCTCGGGCTGCTGCGGAAGTTTCTGCTTGGCCTGTTGCATTATCTGCATCTGTTTGAGTTGTTCGGGGGTGAGCAAGGCTGTTGTAAATGTCTGGGGATTGACCGCTGTGTTGAAATTTACGGCGACAATCTTCCGGCAATTGGGGCAACGGAAACTCAGACTCCGTGCGGCGGGGGCCTTGCCGAGTTTTATGACAGCGTTGCATCCGGGGCAATTTATATCAATGAAAATTTTATTTTCCATGAGAAACAGATTGGCTTAATCGTCTAAAATTGTGCTAAGTTAGCAAATTTTTCGTGGTGTGGCAAAATTTGGGCGGTGTTTAACCTCATTTGCGCGTATTTTGTGTCTGAACGTTCTCCTGAGGGGATATGCGTCATTTGTCTGAGCTGTTTTCCGGTTTTTTGTTATACTGGTTCATTATGCTCGTTGTGATGCTTGTGGGGGCGTTGTCTCCGGCATTTGCCTCGTTGCTGACTGTCTCGGCTGCCTCTTGAGGCTCGGCTGCCACGGGAGTGGCAGGCTTATCGGGTTGTGACTGAGTCGTGTTGTTTGATTTGGACGGTCGGCGTTGCGGCGTGGCAGCCGGGGCCGGTTGCGGCGGCACCGGAGCTGCTACCTGTTCGTTTCCCTCTCTGGAAGTGGAGATGGTTTCTATTTTGTCTTTTAATTGTTCCTTGGTGACGTTGTCATCCGTCTGCCGGATTAGAAACCACCATGCTGCCGCGCCGACGGCTATCAGGAGCAGAATGGTGGCGATGATTGCCGGCAGCATCCGCTTGTTGCCGTTTGGCTGTAGCTTTTGTCCCGTTTGTCCGAAATGGGACCGCGGCGGTCTTGCCTCGTAAGGGGTTGTGACGGGCGCTTGTCGAGTCGGTTCGGGTGCCGACTCGTCGACCGCCGATGTCGTGGGAGCCGACTGTGGCGTTGTGCCGAGTTCCAGAACGCTGAGCAGCAGGATGGTGCAGTTGTCAGTCCATCCCGTGGATTCTCCTGTCTGCCACAGTGAGCGGAGGGTGGTCAGGGACGATTCCGGATTTTGGGCGATAATCGATTCGATATGAGCGTCGTTAAGCAGTCCGCAGAGACCGTCGCTGCACAACAGCCAAGTGTCCCCTTCGCGAAGTTTGACGATACGGGTGTCAGGGCGCACGATTTCGTCATTGTCTCCTATAGAGCGGGTGATTATGTTGCTGTCAGGATGGCTGAAAGCCTCCTCCTCGGTAATGTTTCCTGCATCGACGAGTGCCTGAACATAAGAGTGGTCGTGGGAGATGCGTTCAAGTCCTTTGGCCGGGTTGTAGCAGTAAATGCGGCTGTCGCCACACCATGCGCAATATACTTTGTCATCAAGGAACCATGCAAGCACTATGGTCGACCCGAGTCCGCGTGCGTCGCGGTGTTTCCGGGCATACGCCTTGACTTCTACATCGGCGGCGTTGATTGCATTGTCGATAAAGTCCACAATGCTGCCGTCGGATGCAAATACATTGTCAGGGACGTCAGAAAAGGATGTGCGCAGGCTGGTTACAATTGTCTGTGACGCGATTTCTCCGGCGTTCATTCCCCCCATGCCGTCGGCCACCACAAGAAGGGTGCCCCGCTTGGGGATTATCACCTGTCGGTCACGGTTCACATCGTCGGGGTTGTGGCCTCCCACATTCCCGACATCCGGGATAAGCAGAAAATTGTCCTGATTGGCACGACGGCCGGCCTTGTCGGTCTTGGCCGCTATATTCATAATTGTATCTGTTGACATGTATTAGTTAATTTTTTAGGTATCATTGTGCTTGATTGATGCAAATTTAATATTTTTTTATGTATCCGCAATTGTTTTTCCATTAATTTTGCAATAAAATTATCAAAACTCTGCAAAATATGAAAAAGTTGTTTTTTTCTATGCTTACCGTCTCGGTCGCTGCGACTGCTTTGGCCGACGTGGTTGACCCCGACAGTACGGGGTTCAAGTTTACCGATGTGAAACTCGTCAAGACAACTCCTGTAAAAGACCAGAACCGGTCAGGGACATGCTGGTGCTTTGCCGGGACGTCGTTGCTTGAAGACGAGATTCTGCGTAAAAGCGGCAAGGAGGTAGACCTTTCCGAGATGTTTACCGTGCGTCATTGCTACAGCGACAAGGCCGACCGCTATATCCGCATGCAGGGAGCGACCAATTTCGCCGCAGGCGGCAGCATCATCGATGTGCCCTATGTCTTTGAAAAATACGGCATTGTTCCCGAGGAAGCCTATTCGGGACTGCAATATGGCGAGGATAAGCATGACCACACCGAGCTTGACGGCGTGTTGCGTTCCTATGTAAACTCGGTGAAGTCGACCCACGGCAAGAAAATTTCCACCGCGTGGAAGAAAGGTTACGAAGGAATCCTTGATGCATATTTCGGCGAGCTCCCCGAGACATTTGTCTATGAGGGGGTCACTTATACCCCGCAGTCGTTTGCCAAGTCTCTCGGTCTTGACATGAACGATTATGTCGCAATCACTTCCTTTACCCATCATCCTTTCTACAAGCCGTTTGTCCTCGAAGTGGCTGACAACTGGCTTTGGGCCCCCTACATGAATGTCCTGATGGATGAGATGAAGGCAGTCGTCGACAATGCGATTGACAAAGGTTACTCTGTCGAATGGGCTGCCGATGTCAGCGAGGGCGGTTTCAAGTGGTATAACGGTTATGCGGTTCTCCCCAAGGCTAAAACTACTGCCGACATGGACGGAACCGAGTTGTCGCGCTGGGTGAAACTCAGTGACAAGGACCGCGAGAGCGAGCTTTTTGACATCAAAGGGCCTGTGGAGGAAATGGTTGTCACGCCTGAGATGCGTCAGGAAATGTTTGAACGTCAGGAGACTACCGATGATCACGGTATGGTGATTGTCGGCAAGGCTGTCGATCAGGAAGGCAACAAATATTATAAGGTGAAGAATTCATGGGATACCAACCAGCTCTATGACGGGTATTTCTATGTTTCGGAACCCTATTTCCTTGCCAAGACTCTCAGCATCCTCGTCAACAAGAATGCCATCCCCGGTGACATTGCAAAGAAAATAAAGTAATAACAGGACTTATCAGTGGACTGCCGTGAATCGTTGATTTGCGGCAGTCTGTCATTATAAATATGATTCATCTGTTTAATCCCGAGAATGATCTTGCCCTCGGACTTGGTTGCCGAAACTACACGCCGCCGCCCCATGCCGCCGCCCTGCATCGTGCCGGGGCGTTGCTGCCGTTCTGGTGGGCCGAGGACGGTGACAGCGTGATTGTCCCTGAGTCTCTTGCCCGGTATGCGGGCGGTTTGTGCCGCGAATGGGGATTGCGCGGAAAGGTCTATGACGGGGGACAGGATATTGCATCGCCGTGGGGATGGAGCCTTGACGCGAAACGTCAGTTGGTCGCTGCCGGAGTTGACAGTCAGTTTCTGCCATCAGATGAAACGGTGGAGCGGATGAGGGGGTTGAGTCATCGCCGCACGAGCATCGTGATTCTTGAACGGCTCGGTGAAAAATATCCGCGCGGGGTAGAATTTACCGATCCGGTACAGGCGGTGGAGATGGAGATGAACCATCGGGGATGTTATGTCAAGTCGCCGTGGTCGAGCAGCGGACGCGGCGTGTTTTGCGCCTCGTCTTTGTCCCGGGAGGCACTGCAAGGCCGCGTCGCGGGCATCATAAACCGTCAGGGGAGCGTGATTTTGGAACCGGGACTTGACAAGGTTATGGATTTTGCCGCTCTGTTTCATGGCGACGGGGACAAGGTTTCGTTTCGGGGCATGTCAGTGTTTGAAACCGAGAGCCGTGGAATGTATGTAGGGAATATTGTCGCTCCGCAGCAACATCTTGTTTCGATGGTGACGTCGCATTGTGACAGCGACGAGTTGTGGACGCTCGTCGGCAGGTTGGAGGCCATTCTGAGCGACCTGACCCGCGGGGTTTACAGTGGATGGATGGGGATAGACATGATGGTTTACAAGGATGAGGGAAACGAGTGCCGCATCATGCCATGTGTGGAACTGAACCTGCGCATGACGATGGGTGTCGTGGCGATGAAGGTTGCCGAGCGTCTCGGTGTGGTTGAACCACATAGACTTGCGTGGAGTCACAATGCCCCTGCCGCGGGGAGAATTCTGCTCCCTTCAGCTGAAGGGTTCACACTGTCTCTTTCTAAATTGTGATTACACCGCGCGCATTGATGATGCGGAACATGAGGTCGTGCAGTAGGGCGTATTCATTCTGCCGAGAGCCGATGCCCTTGCTGCGGGCATCAAATTGCCTGATGGCCGAAATGATTTCGATTGTCTGCCTGACGTTGTAGGCCCTTGCGGCTGTTTCGTAAGGTTTCAGTTGCCAAGTGTTGCGGAATCCGAGCGCGTCCATGTAGCCGCTCGGTGACTTGTCGCGGGTGTAATGGTAGATTAGCAGGTTGGAGAAATGGTTGAAAAGAGTCGAGACGGTCATAACCGTCGGGTTGTTTTTAGGGTTGGACGTAAAATAATCCACAATTTTGAAAACCTTGGCCGCATTGCGTGAATTGATGGCATCGATAAGCTCGAAATTGTTGTAGTCCTTGGAAATGCCTATGTTGCGTTCGATAGACTCGGGAGTAATCATCGCGCCCGGTCCGAGAATCAGGGCGAGTTTGTCGATTTCGTTGTAGAGGCGCGACAGGTCGGTGCCTATATAGTCGCGCAGCATCATCAGGGCCTTGTTGTCGACATTGAGGCGCTTTTCGGAAATAAGGTCAGAAATCGCGGGGATTATGTTGCGCTCGTTCAGTTTTTTTGACTCGAAAATCACACCGTTTTTTTTCACTGCGGCAAGAAGTTCTTTACCTTTTGCGACAGCCCCGCGGCAAGAGATGACGAGCACGGTTGTCGGGGTGGGGTGAGAAACGTAGTGGTGCAGCTTGTTCAGCTGGTCGGCTCGGATTGCCTGCGCCTCCTTGACGATTACAACCTGCCGGTCTGACATCATGGGGTAGCGGCGGCACACGTCCATCACCGTTTCCACCCCGCTCTCGGGGGCATAAAGGGTGTAAAGGTTAAAATCGCGGTCTTCCTCGGGGACGAGGTTCTCGAAGTCTTCGACGAGCCGGTCGATATAGTATCCTTCCTCGCCGTGCAGAAGATAGACAGGCGCGAGGATGCGCTTGGCAATCTGCTGTCGCAATGCGGGAAATGTCGGTGACGGGGTTGCAGCCATTTTTGCGGTTTTCGGATTTTAGTCGTAAATTTACACAAACTTTCGTAATTATGCAAATAAGCCGTCTTAACCTGCCTGCTGCAAAGGTGAAATTGCGTGAGGGGGACAAGGGTACCGAGATTTTTGACCCGTTGCGCGGAAAATGGGTCGTGCTGACCCCCGAGGAGTGGGTCAGGCAGCACTTTACAGCTTATCTCGCAAGTGACCTCGGTTATCCGCCGGCACTGATGGGTAACGAGATAGCGATTACGCTCAACAACACGTCGCGCCGCTGTGACACAATTGTCTACGACCGTTCGGCAACGCCGGTAGCCATTGTGGAGTACAAGGCTTCGACAGTTCGTGTTACGCAGAAAACGTTTGACCAGATTGCGCGTTACAACATGGTGCTCCAAGTCCCGTTCCTGATGGTCTCCAACGGCCTTTCCCATTTCTGTTGCCGGCTCGACCCCGCCGGCCGCCGATATATCTTTCTGCGCGAGATTCCTTGCTACGAGGCTATGCTGGAGCATGCAGGCGCAAAATAAAATCACGGACACAATCGTTATGTCCGTGATTTTTTATGAGTCGGCCTGATGCTGATCAGTTGCAGCCTCCGCAGCAGCTGTCTTCACCGTCTTCGCCGCAACCACCGCCGCAGTTTCCGCAGCCTCCTCCACAACCGCATGCGGGGTGGATGTCCTCGGGCGTGGCGTCGCGCACAGTAGCTACGTTGCCTTCAAAGAAGATGTCTTTGCCCACAAGCGGGTGGTTGAAGTCCATTTTCACATGGGAGTCAGTGACATCAAGCACCTTGCCGTTGATGCGGAAACCGTCGCCTGTCATCATGGGGAGGTAGGCTCCGGGGAAAATCATCGATTTGTCAAACTCTCCGTCGACAACGAAGATGTTTCGGTCAAGTTCTACGATGTCTTCGGGGTTGAAGGGAAATCCCTCGGCTGCCGGAACGGCCACGCTGAACGAGTCGCCCTGAGCCAGACCTTCAAGAGCTTTTTCGAGCGGCTGGACGAGACCTTGGGTCACACCGTAGATAAAACGCTCGGGGTCGTCGCTGTCTACGCGGTGAACGAGCTGGCGGGTGCCGTCGGGGAGAACCTCGGAGAGGTCATAGGTGATTTCGACATATTTGCCGGGTTGAATCTTTTCCATAATAAAAAGTCGGTGTTAGAGAATTAGCCGAGAGTTTTAATCGGCATTCTCGGTTACGCCGGCGAGTTCGGGGTCAATCATGATGCGGCCGCAGTATTCACACACGATGATTTTCTTGCGCATCTTGATTTCCATCTGTTTCTGCGGGGGGATGCGGTTAAAGCAGCCGCCGCAGGCGTTACGCTGGATGTAGACGACGCCGAGACCGTTGCGGGCATTCTTGCGTATGCGCTTGAACGCGGAGAGGGTGCGCGGGTCGATGCTGGGTTCGATAGCCTTGGCCTGTTCGCGCAGGCGTTCTTCGTCCTGCTTGGTCTCTGACACGATTTCTTCAAGCTCGTTGCGCTTCTCGCGTAAAACGTGGTCTTGGTCGGCGAGAGTTTCCTCAGTAGCGGCGATTTCGGCCTTCTTTGACTCGGTGGCGCGTGCATACTCGTTGATATGCTTCTCGGCGAGCTCGATTTCCAGTGTCTGGAACTCTATCTCTTTAGATAACATATCAAACTCGCGATTGTTTCTCACGTTGTCGAGTTGTTGGCGATAAGTCTCGATTTTAGACTGGGAGTCTTGGATTTTGGCTTTCTCCTGAAGCGTTTTCTGGCGCAAGTCCTCGATTTCGCGACGGTAGTTGTCGACACGGGTGTGAAGTCCCTCGATTTGGTCTTCGAGGTCGCGCACTTCGAGGGGCAGCTCACCGCGGATAGTTTTGATACGGTCAATCTGCGACAGCAGAGTCTGAAGCTCGTAGAGGGCTTTGAGTCGCTGTTCGACCGAGAGAGTCTGGTCGTTTTTGTTTTGCTCTGTGGCCATTTATAGGAGTATTTTAGTTTTTAAATCACATAAAAGTCACGGGATTCTTCTCAACCCGTGAGGAATAGACTGCAAAGTTAGGAAATTTTTCTGAAATAATGCGCGAAAAAACCTCCTTGCAGCACGCTTCGCTTTCAAAATGCCCCGTATCGACAATCAGCAGCGACTGTCCGTGGTCAACGAAGTCGTGATAGCGCACGTCGGAAGTGATGTATGCGTCGGCACCCATGCTGCGGGCGAGGGTGATAAATTCGCCTCCCGAGCCGGTACACAATGCTACCCTCCTGACAGTGCCGCTCCATCCCGAGCATCGCACGGCGGGGGCGTTGTAGGCTTTCTTGACAAGATTCACAAACTCGGTAACGTCCGTCGGTTCGGGCAGAGTGCCTGTGATTCCGAGTCCCAGCGCGGGGTTTTCGTTTTCAAGGCGGTAGAAGTCAAAAGCGGGTTCCTCGTAGGGGTGCGATGAGCGTATGGCGGCCTCGACAGCGTTCTTGCGGTGTGCCGGAAGGATGATTTCAATGCGGGTTTCAGGCTCGGCATGGTCGCTGCCTGTCTCTCCGACGAAGGGGTTGGACCCCTCAAGCGCGCGGAACGTGCCTGTTCCGGCGACACGGTAGCTGCAGCGGTCATAACGCCCGATGCATCCCGCTCCGGCGGCATGGACTGCTTCGGCGACGGAGTCGGCATAGTCGTGAGGGACGAATGTGACAAGTTTCAACAGTCCGCTTTCGCGGGGAGCAAGCACTTTCATGTCCCGTAACCCGAGTCGCCGCCCCATTTCATGGGAGAGTCCCACGGCGGGTGCAACGTCGAGCGCGGTGTGGGAGGCATATACCGCTATTCCACTGCGCATGGCTGCCATGACCGACTTTTCGACTTGTGTCGCTCCGGTCAGACGTTTCAGTCCCTTGAATATCAACGGGTGGTGGGAGAGGATGAGGTTGCATCCTCTGTCGGCGGCTTCGGCGACAACTGCCGGTGTCACATCGACGCATGTCAGAAGGCCGCTGCACTCGTCGTCAGGGTCGCAACCTGCGACCTGCCATCCCGAGTTGTCCCACTGTTCCTGCTGCCTGACGGGCACCCACGACTCGACGGCCGATATTATTTCGCGAATCTTGGTCATTTTAAAGCAAAAATTCACAATGCATGCTCAGGGAACGTGCATTGTGAATTGTGGATTATGCATTATTTCAAGTTCAGTGCAA
Source organism: Porphyromonadaceae bacterium UBA7042 (assembly GCA_002494015.1). Taxonomy (GTDB): domain Bacteria; phylum Bacteroidota; class Bacteroidia; order Bacteroidales; family Muribaculaceae; genus Duncaniella. Next base: position 9,799 of record DLAR01000023.1, read on the forward strand.
TCTGGAGTTCGTCAAGCTGGGTGTCGTCGATGGCCGACGGAGCGTCAATCATTACATCGCGTCCCGAGTTATTCTTGGGGAAGGCGATAACGTCGCGGATGGAGTCAAGACCTGCGAGAATCGACACGAAACGGTCAAATCCGAAGGCGAGACCTCCGTGAGGCGGCGCGCCATACTTGAACGCGTTCATCAGGAATCCAAACTTGTACTGGGCATCCTCCTCGCTGAGTCCGAGCAGGCGGAACATGTGGTCCTGAAGTTCGGCCTCGTGGATACGGATGGAACCGCCGCCAAGCTCGTTGCCGTTGACAATCATGTCATAGGCGGTAGCGCGGACGGCTCCTGTATCGGAGTCAAGAAGATGGATGTCCTCGGGATTGGGCGATGTGAAGGGATGGTGCATGGCATAGTAGCGCTGTGTCTCGTCGTCCCATTCAAAGAGGGGGAAGTCGATAACCCACAGGCATGAGAACTTCTGCGGGTCGCGGAGCCCGAGACGGCTGCCCATTTCGAGGCGCAGCTCGCAGAGTTGCTTGCGGGTCTTCATCGTCGGGCCGGCGAGGATGAGAATCAGGTCGCCGGGTTTGGCCCCGGTGCGTTCAACCCACTTGGCAAGGTCATCCTCGGTATAGAACTTGGAAACCGAGCTCTTTATTGAGCCGTCGTCCTCGACTTTCACCCACATCATCCCCTTGGCGCCTACTTGCGGGCGTTTTACAAATTCGGTAAGCTGGTCGAGCTGCTTGCGGGTGTAGCCTGCACAGCCGGGGGCAACGATGGCACCGACATATTCGGCATCGTCGAGGACGGCAAAGTTGCGGCCGCCGGTGAGGTCTTTGATTTCCACAAACTCCATGCCGAAACGGGTATCGGGTTTGTCAGAACCGTAGAGACGCATCGCGTCGGCCCATGTCATGCGGGGGAAGGGGTCGGTGAAATCAATATCTTTGACATATTTGAAGATGTGCTTTACGAGGCCCTCAAACATTTGCAGCACGTCCTCTTGCTCGACAAACGACATCTCGCAGTCAATCTGGGTGAACTCGGGCTGACGGTCGGCGCGAAGGTCTTCGTCGCGGAAGCATTTCACAATCTGGAAATAACGGTCAAATCCGCTGACCATCAACAGCTGCTTGAAAGTCTGGGGTGACTGGGGCAGCGCGTAGAACTGGCCGGGATTCATGCGCGAGGGCACGACAAAGTCGCGTGCACCCTCGGGGGTCGACTTGATGAGCACCGGGGTCTCGACTTCGAGGAAACCTTTCGAGTCGAGGTAGCGGCGGATTTCAAAGGCCATGCGGTGGCGCAGCTCAAGGTTGCGGCGCACGGCGGGACGGCGCAGGTCGAGGTAGCGGTATTTCATTCTGAGGTCGTCACCGCCGTCAGTATCGTCTTCGATAGTGAAGGGGGGAACGTCGCTGGAATTGAGGATGCGCAGCGACGAGGCGATAATCTCGATGTCGCCGGTGGAAAGTTCCTGATTTTTGGCATATCGCTCGGCGACTTTGCCGGTTATCTGTACCACATATTCGCGGCCAAGATGGTTGGCTTGCTCCTGAAGTGCAGCGTCGGTATCGACGTTGAACACTACCTGAGTGATTCCATAGCGGTCACGAAGGTCAACAAATGTCATGCCACCCATTTTGCGGGTGCGCTGAACCCAGCCGGCAAGCGTGACTTCTTGTCCGGCATCGCTAAGGCGGAGTTCTCCGCATGTTTTATTCCTAAACATAGCTTAATTACGGTATTTTAGCGCAAAAGTACAAAAATTTCATTAGAAAATCGTGTCGGGGATGCATATTATCTCGCGCGACTGAATCTTTTTCCATGAAAAGATGTCGACGAGGTCATGCGGAGAGCACGGCTCGGCTTTCGGGATGAGTCCGGCAAGCGATGCGAGATAGCCTGTAATCTGCTGCGGTGAACAGGTCGCGCGCAGCGTGTCGAGGTTGAGCGAGCGGTCGCGTTTTGAAAGCCGCCGGCCGTTCATGTTGCCGATGAGCGGAAGATGGGAATAGGCCGGCACGGGAAAGCCTAATATATTATATAGGTATATCTGTTGCGCCGCCGACAGCAGCAGGTCATTGCCGCGCACGATTTCGGTCACACCCATCAGCGCGTCGTCGACCACAACGGCGAGCTGGTAGGCCCATGCCCCGTCGGCGCGTCGCAGCACAAAGTCGCCGCAATGACCGGCAAGGTTGACTGCCTGCGGCCCGTAGACAGTGTCGTCAAATTTTATTTCCCGGTCATCGACAGCGATGCGGACAGCGTGGGGGATGTCTGTGTCTTGAAAAGGGTGGGGGAGAGTGTCGGGGCGGCATGTCCCCGCATAGATTATGCGGCCGTCACTCTGGTGCGGTGCCTGTGTCGCCTTGATGTCGGCGCGGGTGCAGAAACAGGGGTAGGTGAGCCCGGTCTCCTTCAGCCGGTCGAGATATTCAGAATATATTTCGCCACGGCGGCTCTGCGTGTAAGGTCCCGCGCCGCCGCGGTCGTCAAGTCCTCCCTCGTCCCAGTCAAGGCCGAGCCAGCTGAGGTCATCCTCAATCTGTCGGGCATATTCGAGTCGCGAGCGCTGCGGGTCGAGGTCTTCGATGCGAAGTATCCATTTCCCTCCCGCTTTACGCACCGACAGCCACGAGATAAGCGCGGTGAACAGGTTGCCGAGGTGCATACGCCCGGTCGGTGACGGGGCAAAACGCCCTTTGATGATTTTGGATTCAGCCATGAAATGAATATGTATGAGCCGGAAAAAGAAAACAGCTACCCGGGAAACCCGAGTAGCTGTTCTAGTGGGGTGAACAGTGGGGTTCGAACCCACGACCTTCGGAACCACAATCCGACGCTCTAACCAACTGAGCTATGCTCACCATCTCGCGTGACCCTTATCGGGTTTTGCGCTGCAAAGGTACAACCTTTTTTTTTCTTGTGCAAGACTTTTTTCAGAAATTTTTCAAGGAATCCATTAAAAAGTGTTCGCCGCCATGCCTTTGCATGTGAATTGCGAGATACGCCCTATGTATGGCTATCTTCCCGACGGATGCGCGGGCCGCATAGTGCAGGTAGCGGTTTCGGGTCAGAATCTCGACCCGAAAATAGATGTGGAGACTGTCTATAAAAAAGCAACCCTTAAAACGACACACAACATCGCCGCAGGCGACACTGCCGCGACTTTCGAGGTTATGCTCCCGGCCTCGGTTCCCACCGACCGCAAGTCGACCGGCCGTGACAATGAGATAATCGTGCGCCTCCGCTCCCTCTCCCCGGGACATGAACGGGTGAACCTCACTTTCCCGAGGCGCGCACCATTGTCAGTAAACCTCTGCACACTGGAAGAAATCCCCTCTGAGCCTGTTGACGGCACTCTGACCATGCCCTCCTACGGCATGACAACCGTGAAGGTGCAGTTCTGACAAGGCCCTTGCCTGATAAAATCACAACCGTGTCAGGATGCGATTACTTTCGTCCTGACACGGTTTGCCGTTTATGTCTTTATGATGATATTTTATGTAAATAAGCCGGTTGGGTGTTTGCTTTTTTTTGTGGATAATTGTTATATTTGCAATGCGATGGTCTCGTTTTTGAGACATTTTGCCCCCGCGTTTTGCAGCTATCGGGATGTTTTGCTTTCAATATGTCGCATGATGATGTGAAAAGCGGTGTGTTGTTTAAAATAGTTACTTTTAAACTGTCTTTTTGTGATTTTTGACCGATGTCGCGGTGTGTGGACTCGTGGTATTCAGTCATAGCTCTCATCAGGACCTTAAAACCAATTATTAAAGCAAAATGAAGAACCGTAAACTATTGTTGCTGGGTGACGAGGCGCTTGCGCTTGGTGCGCTTGATGCCGGCCTCTCGGGGGTGTATGCCTATCCCGGCACGCCGTCGACCGAGATTACCGAGTATATCCAATCCCATCCGGGAGCCCGAGAGCGCGGCGTTCACAGCCACTGGTCCTCTAACGAAAAGACAGCTATGGAGGAGGCCCTCGGCATGTCGTTCTGTGGCAAGCGCGCTATGGTGTGCATGAAACATGTCGGAATGAACGTGTGTGCCGATGCTTTTGTCAACTCGGCCATGACAGGTGTAAACGGCGGTCTCATCGTTGTCGCTGCCGACGACCCCTCGATGCATTCCTCCCAGAACGAGCAGGATTCACGGTTCTACAGCCAGTTTGCTTTTATCCCCGCCCTTGAGCCGTCGGGGCAGCAGGAAGCCTATGAAATGGCCGCTTATGCACTGGAATTTTCCGAGCGGGTGCAGCTCCCGGTAATGATGCGCATGGTGACACGCCTGTGCCATTCCCGCGCAGTTGTCGAGCAGGGAGACGAGCGTCCTGAAAACACTCTTTCCTATCCCGAGAAAACTCGCCAGTGGGTGTTGATGCCCGGAAACTCGCGTGTGCGTTACCGCGAAGTCCTGCAATTGTGGGAATCGCTGAAAGAGGAGTCGGAAAAATCGCCTTACAACAAGTATATTGCCGGCACAGACCGCTCGGTCGGCATCGTCGCCTCAGGTATAGCATTCAATTACCTGATGGAGAATTTCCCCGACGGGTGTCCCTATAACGTCGTGAAGATTTCCCAGTACCCCCTTCCCGAAAAGATGTTGCAACGTCTCGCCGACGAGAGTGACCGCCTGCTCGTAATCGAGGACGGACAGCCGTTTATCGAGGAAAAACTGCGCGGAGTGTTGCCGGGTGCAAAGAAAATCAGCGGCCGTCTCGACGGGGCGTTACCCCGCACCGGCGAGCTGACCCCCGACGCGGTAGCCGCCGCCATCGGGTTGAAAGAGGCCGAGCATGAGAAACGCTGCGAGATGGTTGTGCCGCGTCCCCCGGCATTGTGTCAGGGTTGCGGTCACCGTGACGTGTTCCATGCCCTCAACGACGTGCTTGCCGGATATAAGGATGCCAAGGTGTTTGGCGACATAGGATGCTACACCCTCGGATGGCTTTCTCCATTTAACGCTATCGACACCGTGGTCGACATGGGCGCGTCGATAACGATGGCCAAGGGTGCGGCTGATGCCGGCCAGCATCCCGCGGTGGCCGTTATAGGCGACTCGACCTTTACCCACTCGGGCATGACGGGTCTGCTTGACGCAATCAACGAAAACTCGCCCATCACGGTGATTATAAGCGATAACCTGACCACCGGCATGACTGGCGGACAGGACTCGCAGGGAACCGGCAAGCTTGAAGACATCTGCCTCGGCCTCGGCGTCGACCCGGCCCATGTGCGCACCATTGACTCGCTTCCCAAGAACCATGACGCGATGATGGCTCTCTTTAAAGAAGAAATAGATTATCCCGGACTGTCGGTTATAGTCTCGCGCCGCGAGTGCATCCAGACTGCCCGCCGTCACAATTCAGCTAAAAAATAACATCAGATGAAAACCGATATAATTCTTGCCGGTGTCGGGGGACAAGGCATCCTCTCCATCGCTTCAATTCTCGGCGTGGCCGCGCTTGAACAGAATCTTTATCTGAAACAGGCCGAAGTCCACGGTATGAGCCAGCGTGGCGGTGACGTGCAGTCCAACCTGCGCCTGAGTTCTTCACCTGTTCACAGTGACCTCATTCCACTCGGGAAGGCCGACATGGTCGTTTCGCTCGAACCGATGGAGGCACTCCGCTATGTCGAGTATCTTAACCCGCAGTCAGGATGGATCGTGACAAGTACCGCCCCGTTTGTCAACATCCCCAATTATCCCGAGCAGGCCGCGATTGACGCGGCTCTCGCTTCAAGAGAGAGGGTGGTGGCGTTTGACATGGAGGCCGCCGCCCGAGAGATTGCGTCGCCGCGCAGTTCCAACATGGTGTTGCTCGGCGCGTGCTCTCCGTTGCTCGATATTGACCCGTCGAAACTCGAAGACGGCATACGCGCGATTTTCGCCCGCAAAGGTGAAAAAATCGTCGAGGCCAATATAGCCGCTTTCCGTCTCGGTCGCGAAAAAGCGATTGAGATGCGTAGCGGGAAATAAGATGGTTGGATATAATCTGCAATAAATTGATTTAGAGGTTGTTTGATAATAAATATTGATTCAGGGTGGCAGCGAAAGAGGTTGTCATGAATTGAATGTAACTTCAGTTAGATATTAATTTCAAAATTTAAACATGAGGCGGTTTATTATAAATGTTTTTTCATACCCGTTTTCACATTTGTTTTTAAACAACCTCTTAAAAAACTCGAAAAATGTTTCCCATAGATAAAGAGACGCTTGAAATGACTATCGCCCGACTCGGGATTGTTGATATCTCGTCGGCAACAATACGCCAGATATGCGCCCTTGCGGCTGCTCTTGAACAAGAGGCCGGGGAAGATTTTGTGCATCTCGAAATAGGCAATCCCGGTCTTCCTGCCGAGGCTATCGGTGTCGAGGCCGAGTGTGAGGTACTGCGACGCGGAATCGCCAACCAGTATCCCAATATAGCCGGACTCCCGGCGTTGAAGGACGCTGCCTCGGATTTCATCAAGGCATTTCTCAACATCAATATTCCGGGACGCTGTATCGTGCCCACGGTCGGTTCCATGCAGGGGAGTTTCACGATGATGCTCCTGCTCGGCCAGCGCATCCCCGGCCGGGACACGATATTATATATCGATCCCGGGTTCCCGGCCCAGCGTTCCCAGTCAAAGGTTCTCGGTCTCGGGTCGGCATCGTTTGACATCTACGACTATCGGGGCAAGGCCCTTGAAGGCAAGCTCGACGAGATGCTTTCAGCCGGAAACGTGACTGCCATCCTATACAGCAATCCCAATAACCCGTCGTGGATTAATTTCACCGAGGAAGAACTGGAGATTATAGGACGCATGGCTACCAAGCACGATGTCATCGTCATCGAGGACCATGCCTATCTCGGGATGGACTTCCGCACCGACTTCGGCCATCCCGGCGAGCCTCCTTATATCCCCACGGTGGCACGCTATACTGACAACTATATACTTCTTCTCTCGGCATCCAAGATTTTCAGCTATGCGGGACAGCGCATAGCTGTCGTGGCGATGGGTGAAAAGGTGTTTGATCGCGAGTATCCCTATCTCCGGTCTTTTTACGAGATGCCCACTTTCGGCGATGCATATATATTCGGGGTGCTTTACACAGCATCGTCGGGAACGGCCCACTCGGCCCAGCACGCGATGGCCGCGATGATGCGCGCCGCCGTTGACGGCCGTCTCAACTTTGTGGACAACTGCTCGGAATATGGCCGTCGCGGGGAAATTGCCCGCAGATTGTTTACTGACAACGGTTTCCATCTTATCTATTCCCATGACGGAGACTGCGAAATCAGTAATGGGTTCTTCTTTACAGTCGGTTATGGTGAAATGAAGGGCGACGAGCTCCAGAAAGAGTTGTTGCGCTACGGCATATCGTCGATACCTCTCCACTCTACCGGCAGTTGGCAGGAAGGCCTGCGCATCTGTGTGTCGATGCTTGCCGACGAGGATGACATCGACCGTCTTTCGTCGCGTCTTGCCGCTTTTGACCGGGATTTTTCAGCAAAGCGCGGTTAACGCTGCTATAATCATCAATAAAAAAATTGAAAACCTATGGAGTGCAAATATATGTCGGCCGCTGAAGCGGTGAAACTTGTCAAGAATGGAGATCACGTCTTTGTACAAGGCAGTTCTTCAATTCCCGAAGCTCTTGTGGCGGCCCTTGCCGACCGTGGCGACGAGCTGAGAGGGGTGATTCTATACAATGCTTTCGCCCTCGCGCGGCGTGTTTCGCCGTTGTGTAACCCCCGTTATAAGGATTCGTTCCTGATTGACTCGTTTTTCGTATCCAATGCCGTGCGCGGCTGGGTAGGGGAGGGGTATGCCACCACTACTCCCCGTTTCCTCGGCGAGATTCCTCAACTGTTCCGTGACGGCACGATACGTCTCGATGTAGCGTTCATCAACTGCTCGTTGCCCAACGAGGATGGTTATGTGTCGTTTGGCGTGTCGGCCGACCTGACACCTTCGGCTGTAGAGTGTGCCAAAATAATTATAGCGCAGATAAATCCCCTGATGCCATTCTCCTATGGCGACGCGCTCATCCATGTGTCCCGTCTCGATGCAATGGTTGAGGTTCATGACCCGCTTGCCGAGGCTCCCTCGACACCCCCGGATGAAAATGAAGAAAAGATAGGCCGGTTCATCGCCGAGCACATCCCTGACGGTGCGACACTTCAGATCGGTGTCGGCGGCATTCCCAACGCTATTCTCCATGCCTTGCACGACCACAAGAACCTCGGACTTCACACCGAGGCTATGACCGACGGCGTTTTGCCGCTCATAAAGAACGGCGTTATCAATAACCGTTGCAAGAAGATTGAACCGGGAAAGTCGGTTGCCTCTCTCGCCATCGGCTCCCGCGACCTGTATGACTTTATGGACTACAACAAGGACATGGTGTTCCGCGACGTGGCGTGGGTCAACGACCCGTTCATTATCGCGCAGAATCCCAAGGTAGTTTCGGTAAACTCATGTCTCGAAATTGACCTGACCGGGCAGATTTGCGCCGACTCCATCGGCACCCGCATCTATTCGGGCGTAGGAGGGCAGCATGACTTTGTTTATGGCTCGTCGCGCAGCGAAGGTGGCCAGTCGTTCCTTGCCATGCTCTCGACAACCTCTAAGGGACAGAATAAAATCAAGCCGGTACTGACCCCCGGCGCCGGTGTTGTTACCACCCGCTTTCAGACCAACTGGGTCGTGACCGAGTATGGCGCGGTAAACCTCCGTGGTAAAAACCTCCTTGAGCGAGCCCGCCTGCTCATCTCGATTGCAGCTCCGCAATTCCGCGAGGAACTTGACCGCGAAGCCTATAACCGCCTTGGCTATGCCTATCTGAGGTGGAAATAAGAAATCCGGTGATTTGACCTGAAATATTTTTCGACCGTATATAAAATTATATGCGGTCGAATGTTTTATGCCCTTTTAGATAATAGGATGTCAGGATATTGGGACGGTCTTTCAGCAGATTTACCTCGGGAGATGCCTCAGAGGAGTACTCGGAAATCATGCGGCGGTAATCGCGGTGGGCGCGCAGGATTGCCGATGCGTTTTTGAAATCAAGAGTCATCATAAACTTGCACCATGCCACTGTGTCGAGAAGCCGCCGCTTTATCAGGGACCATTTGCGATCTCGTGCCGGGAGGTTCTTGTAGAGCATGAGCAGGTTGTTGCGGAAATTGAGATAGGTCTTGCGGGGGTCTGACGCAGGCAGGCTGCCGCCGCCGAGATGGTAGACTTTCGCCTCAGGAACGGCCCACACTTCGCGGTCGGCGAGATGAATGCGCCAGCACAGGTCGATTTCCTCCATGTGGGCGAAAAAACGGCTGTCGAGACCGCCGACTTTCTCATATAGCGCACTATCCACCATAAGGCATGCCCCCGTGGCCCAAAATACAGGCATAGGGTCATCGTATTGCCCGTTATCTGTTTCAAGGGTGGAGAAAATGCGCCCCCGGCAGTAGGGGAAACCGTTGCGGTCGATGAATCCCCCGGCGGCCCCGGCATATTCAAACGTGTCGGGAGAGCGCAATGACAGGATTTTGGGCTGTACCGCTCCCGCTTCAGGGTGGGACGACATGAATTCATACAGCGGGGTGAGCCAGTCGGATTTCACCTCGACATCAGAGTTGAGCAACACGGTGTAGCGGTAGCGGGTAGCCGCGACAGCACGGTTGTAGCCGTCGGCAAATCCATAGTTCTCGCTGAATGGCAACACTTTTACAGTGTGGAACTCTTTGCGCAACAATTCCACCGAGCCGTCGGTCGAGCCGTTGTCAGCCACGATGACATCGGCAATGTCGGCAGGAGTATGCGCGACAACCGAAGGCAGAAACTGGCGCAGAAATTTCTCGCCGTTCCAGTTGAGTATTATGACCGCTACCGGTTTAACCTTATTTTCCATGAGTTGAATTATCGTCGGCGTGGGTCACCGGATGTTTCCATCGCTTGTGGGTCCACAGCCATATTGCCGGATTTCGCCTGATTGTCGTTTCGAGCATTCGGGCGTATGTGTCGGTTATCTCCATCGGCGGTGTCAAGGCCGCGTTTTCGGCAATGAGCCGTGTCGTGATGCGGTAGTGGCCCCGGGATGTCTTCTCCATGTCCCAGTAGACCACGGCCATTTCCATGCGGCGGGCGAGTTGTTCCGTGCCGGTGATTATTGCGGTGGGATGGTTGAGGAAGTCCACGACATGGATAAGGTCGCCGTGACTCGGTTTTTGGTCGCTCATAAAGCCGGTGATGGAGGGCAATCCTTCCCGGCGCACCCTTATCAAGTCGCGCAGCACGCTCGACTTGGGGAAAGACCGCGGGTGAAAGCGCGACCGCAGATGGAGAAAATATTGGTCAAAAAACTTGTTGCGCAAAGGACGGTAGACTTGCGCGAATACCGCGTCAGTCTCGGGGCGGTGACGGGTCCACAGAGTGACCGACGGCGCCCACTCCCAGTTTCCGGTGTGGGAGAAATAGGCGACGATGGATTTCCCTTCATCCATCAGGCGGTCAATCAGCTCCACGTTTTCAAAGGTCATGCGCTGCTTCATCTCCTCGTCCGAGACATGTTCCAGCTTCAGCGTCTCGACCACATAGTCGGCAAAATTCCGATAAAATTGTCTGATTACTTTTCGACGCTCCTTTGCTGACATCTTAGGAAACGAGTCGGCGATGTTTCTCTCCACAGTCTTGCGGCGGTAGCGCACCATATAATATATGATGAAAAACAACACGTCGGCAATCCCGTACAGGATGCCAAACGGCAGCCGGGCAAGTCCTTTGAACAGCCAAGTGAGCGGTCGGTAAATCATAGCGTCATTTATTGTTGGGGGTCATCGGTGACAGTCTCGGAGGTCAGTGTCACCGGGATGATGGTGTTGGCAAGGCTCGGGTCGGGCGCGACATTGACGCGCAGATAATTGTCGGTAAACCCGCTCATCGAGCCGTCGTGGCGTGGATGCTCGACCAGCACGGGACGCGTCGTGCCGATAAACCGCGATGTGAAGTCGGCAAGTTTGCGTTCCGAGATGCCGAGCATTATGCGCGTGCGGCGGTGTTTTTCCTCCTGCGACACAACATGCCCGATTTCGAGGGCCCGTGTGCCGGGACGTTCGCTGTAGGTAAACACATGAAGTCGTGAAATGTCGAGTGACTCGATAAATTGCAGTGACGATTCAAACCGCTCGGTAGTTTCGCCGCGTGCCCCGACGATGAGGTCCACGCCTATGAACGCATGTGGGATTACGCGGCGTATATGCTCGATTTTGTGCCGGAAAAGTGCTGTGTCATATCGCCGGCGCATCAGTTTCAACACCTCGTCGTCACCGCTTTGCAGCGGGATGTGGAAGTGGGGCATGAAACGGCGCGATGTCGCTACGAAGTCAATCAGCTCGTCGGTCAGCAGGTTGGGTTCTATCGACGAGATGCGGTATCGCTCGATACCCTCCACCTTGTCAAGTTCGCGGCACAGGTCTATAAAAGAATCTTCGCGTCCTTTCCCGAAGTCGCCTATGTTTACCCCTGTGATAACGATTTCTTTTCCGCCCTCGGCAGCGACTTCGCGCGCCTGCCCGACGAGCTCGTCAATCGAGCCTGAGCGGCTGCGTCCGCGTGCCATCGGGATGGTGCAATAGGTGCAGTAGTAGTCACATCCGTCCTGAACTTTGAGGAAATATCTCGTGCGGTCGCCGCATGAGCATGACGGACTGAATGAGCGGATGTCTCGCGTAGGGGTGACGAAACTTGTTGCCGATTCCCCTTCTTTGCGCCGGGCGACGCGCTCGATATAGTCGGCAAGTTCCAGCTTGCGGTCGGTTCCGGCGACAATCTCCACTCCGGGTATGGCCGAGACCTCGCCGGGTTTGAGCTGTGCGTAGCAGCCGGTGACGATGATTGACGCGCCGGGATACTTGCGGCTGAACGAGCGTATGGCCTGCCGGCATTTCTTGTCGGCAAGTTCGGTTACACTGCATGTATTGACAACGACAAAGTCAGGGATGTCTCCTTCCTGTACTCGCTGAATCCCGTGTTCGGCAAAAATGCGGGCCACGGTTGATGTCTCGGCAAAATTCAGCTTGCAGCCAAAAGTATGGAACAGCGCGGTGCGGTTCCCGAATGTGTCTTTATCAATCATAAAAAGAGGGGGGATAAACAAGGAGGCGGGAAGCGGTCAGACCTACTGAATGCCTCCTACCTGATCAATTCTTTCAGCTGTCGCATCAGATTCCTGTCCGATGCTATCACGCTGATGTTGCGGTTGTCGCGGAAACGGTAACTCTCGCCTCCGGCCTCGTCGAGGATAAGCAGCGCGGCTGCGACATCCCATTCATGAAGGTTCATTTCCCAATAGGCATCGGTGAATCCGGCTGCGACATAGCAGATGTCCATCGCGGCCGAGCCGAGTCGGCGCATTCCACGCACCAACGGCAACACTCTCGCCACATTGTCAAGATTGTTGTCAGGGTTGACGTCTTTGTCAACCGGGAATCCTGTCGACACCACCGCGCGGTCAAGACGGTCGTTTCCCTTGACATGTATCGGTGTGCCGTTCAGGAATGCTCCTTGTCCTTTCACGGCGGTGAACAGCTCGTCGAGGACGGGGGCATAGACCACCCCTACAATCGGCGTGCCGTTATGCTCGATGCCGATTGATACGGCGAAGACAGGTATTCCCGCCGAGAAATTGGTAGTTCCGTCAAGCGGGTCGATAACCCAGCGATATTCGCTGTCATGATTCTCGGCACCCATTTCCTCTGACAGAATCGAGTGGGACGGGTAGAGGTGCTTGATACTCTTTACGATAATAGCCTCTGAAGCTTTGTCGGCAGCAGTGACAATATCGGCCTCGTTGAGTTTGGAGTGGATGTCAAGACGGTCGCTGCGGAAGTAGGGGCGGATTGTCCGCCCCGCGTTCCGCGCTATGTCGATTGCGTCAAGCAACAGGTCGTCCATTACTCAAAATTAGTATGGGTAATCGGCATGGGACGGCGGAAAATCTCCTTGAACGAGATGAGAGTTTCAGTGCGTCCGAGACCTTGCAGACGTTCGTGGATAATATCGAGAAGGTGGCTGTTGTCGTGTGTGAAGATTTTGGCCAGAAGGTCATATTGTCCGGTGGTAAAGTGACACTCGACGATTTCGGGGATGTCATGCAGACGGTCTACCACTTTCTGATAGCTGGTCGGGTCGTTGAGGATAAACCCGATGTAGGCACATGTTTCATATCCGGCGGTAGAGGGGTTGATAATTGACTCAAACCCTTTTATGGCGCCGCTTGAGGTGAGTTTCTGTATGCGCTGATGAATTGCCGCACCCGACACATTGGTTTCGCGAGCGATCTCAAGGAACGGTTTGCGGGCGTTGCCTGAAAGCATGTCCAGAATTTTAAAATCAAGACTGTCGTATTGTTGACGTGCCATAAATTTATAATATTAATATTTTGTGATATTTATTTCTTGTTGACTGTGATTATGAAGGCCGAGAGAGGGACTAACCTGACTACAAATTTAATGATAATATCTTGTAGTTGTGGCAAGATTAGCGGAGATAATAACATTTTTTTAGAATTTACCGCTATTTAAATGGCCTTTGGGTCATAGTGCGGCAAGCGTGTCGAAGAATTCTTTGCGCAAGGCCGGGTCATTCTCGAAAACACCGCCGCATTCAACCGTTGTCGTGGTCGAACATTGCTTTTCCACGCCGCGCATCTTCATGCACAGGTGCTCTCCGTTGCACACCACGATGACCCCCTTGGCTCCGAGTTTTGCCATGACGAGGCGGCAGATTTGTGCTGTCATGCGTTCCTGAACCTGAAGCCTGCGGGCATAAAAATCAACAAGACGGGCCAGTTTTGACAACCCTATTGTCTTTCCCTGCGGTATGTACCCGATTGATACTTTGCCGAAGAATGGAAGGATGTGGTGCTCGCACATTGAGTAAAACTCGATGTCCTTTACCACGACCATGCGCGACCCTTCGTGGGTGAAAATAGCATTGTTGATGATGTGGTCGGCATCTTGGCGGTAGCCGCGGGTGACGTAGAGAAGTGCCTTTGCGGCCCGCACGGGTGTCTTGATCAGACCTTCCCGCGCCGGGTCTTCCCCCAACAGCTCGATAATGGCCTTGATGTGAGAGGCGAGAGCCTCTACCGTAGCCTGATTATTGATATTTTCCATAACGTCATTCTGTTATGTTGATGCGGTCGCGTACCACGCGTATCTCCTTGGAGTAGGCCGGGAAGGCGCGCCGCAGTTCTTCTGCGGCATCGTCGGCTTCCTGCTTGTTTCGGAAATCGCCCACTTTTAACCTCCAGTAGGGCGACGTGTACATGACATAGGTCTTGTACTGGGGAAAACGTGCCGAGATATTGCGCGATTTGGTGCGCGCCTCACTCTTGGCGGTACGCACGTTGTTGTCAGAAAACACCTGTACGCGGTATCCCGCCATGCGTCCGTGCGACGGGCGGTTGTCGGCCGGCTTGTCGGTGACGGCGGCCGCGGCTCCCGGTTCGAGACGTTCCCCGAGCGCGGCCGGCTGGATTATTACATTTTTGCCACCGCCGGTGATATGTTCCACAATAGTGCCGTCAGGTTCAACATCGGCTTTCGCCGGAATCACAGCCGACATCATGACTGCGACAAGGGTTATGTAAATAAAACGTAATGTCATAAACACACTTTGTGATTAATTCTGCAAAAATACAAAAATCCCGCCAACCGAGCAATTTAATTTACGTTGCGCTAAAAAATTTCCGCATTATGGGATGAGGCACCAGCATCACCGCTGTTATGAAACACCCTCTAAGGGAGATGGCGCTTAACGGTGGTGATGCCGGTGCCGGGAAAAGCCGGGAGAATTTGTTATTTTACGCTGACCTTTACAGTATGTGAGCCTGATTTTGCAATGTAGAGGCCGGGGGTTACGGCAATGGTTCCGGGCGCGCCGGTATATATTATGGTACCGTTAAGGTTGTACACGGTTACAGTTTCGTCGGAAGCCGCATTGAATGAGATGAAACCTTCGCCGCCGGTTACAGAGACAGGTCCGGCATAAACTTCATCGATGGCTGAATTGTCAAGATGCAGCACGAGTTTGAAATCGCATGTCCCGACTGATGCGGGAAAATATCGCTCGGCCGTTCCATAGGAGACAGGGTCGGTCCACATGGCCACAGTGAACAGCGGCGTGGCTGTATTGGTCGGGTCGGTCGCGTCGAAGTCTTCGGCCGGGGTAGGTTTCACTGTAAATGTGTCACCGTCGTTGACGAGAAAATAGTCGGGGCTTATATCTTCTCCGTCAGAACTCTGCCACCAAGCTGCCGATGAAGGGTAGAGAGGCGTTTCATATTCATATATGCCGTCCATCGGGTAGATTCCCGAGTTTTCCATCAGGTAGGAGTCGACATAGGCTTTTGAGCGGTCGATAGCATTGATGCGCATGTAGTCGCTTTCTTCCATGTAATAGAATGAGTAGGCCCATGTTTCGTTCTGCGGGATGATTTCTTCACACAATTGCTTGTAGGGGTGTACGAGACGGTAATATCCCGAAATCTGTTCTGATTCTTCGATGACGACAGTCGTTGTGTAGGCATCCATGCCGAAAGTCTCGCTGAAAGAGGCCCCGTATTGTTGTTCAAAAAAGGTTTTGAAGAAACAATCGGTGTATTCGGCGGTTCCTGCCGGCTTGAATGTCATGTCTTCGATTGAGATATCACCGAAATCTACAGCGGCGGCAGTCGCGACCGATGAAAAAACTAAAAACAAAGATGCAAATCGGTTGGTAAAAATCTTCATAAGTATAATGGTTTTGGTTATTCTGCTGACAAAAATATTTAAAAAATTGCAAAATGCCAAAAAAAATATTCTGTGCGGAAAAATGAAAAACGCGCAGAACCGCATTTCAACAGGTTCTGCGCGTGAGGGGTTGGTAAGGACTCTGTTTCTTAGAAAGCGGTCACGATGCCCATGAACGACTCAGCGTCGAGAGCTGCGCCGCCGATGAGGCCGCCGTCAACGTCGGGTTTGGCAAAAAGAGCCTTGGCGTTGCCGGGTTTGCAGCTGCCGCCGTAGAGAATCGAAGTGTTCTCGGCAACTTCCTTGCCATACTTGTCTTCGATAGTCTTGCGGATGAAGGCGTGGATTTCCTGAGCCTGATCGTCGGTAGCGGTCTTGCCTGTGCCGATGGCCCACACGGGCTCGTAGGCGAGGATGAGCTTGCTGAAGTCTTCAGCCGAAAGGTTAAAGAGGGCGTCTTCAATCTGAGCTTTTACCACGTCGAAGTAAGTGCCGTTTTCGCGCTGCTCCAGAACTTCGCCGATGCAGAAGATGGGAGTCAGGTTGTTGTCGAGGGCGAGACGCACTTTCTCCTTGAGGGTTTCGGCGGTTTCGCCGTAGTACTGACGGCGTTCCGAGTGACCGAGGATTACATATTGAGCGCCGGTCGATGCTACCATGGGAGCCGAAACTTCGCCGGTGTAGGCACCGCTGCGGTGGTCAGCGCAGTTTTCGGCACCGAGGCCGAGCTTCTTGGTGTCGATAACGTTGTTGACGGGGAAAAGGTGGGTGAAGGGAACGCAGATGATGACATCACACTTGGGTTCAACGGTTTTCAGCGCGTTGTTCACTTCTTCGGCGAGCTTTACGCCTTCGGGCAGCGTGGTGTTCATTTTCCAGTTGCCTGCAACAATATTTTTTCTCATTGTTATAATAATATATGGTTGTTGTTTTCTGCTGACAAAATTACAAATTCTTTGTGACATAGCCAAGCCGAGTGTCGTGCCTTGGCAAGTTTTTTGTACCTTTGCGGTTATGAAGCGCAATTATGAAATAATAGTGGCTGCGGGAAGCGGGTCGCGTTACGGCGGGACGTTGCCTAAGCAGTTCTGCGACCTTGCGGGAAGGCCGTTGCTGATGACCACGGTCGAGAGAATGCGCAAGAGCGATCCCGGGGCCGAGATTGTCCTCGTGCTTTCGGCCGGGATGATACCCGTGTGGCACGAGATGTGCGAGAGTCTCGGGTTTGAATCGCCGCGTCTCATAGCATGTGGCGGCGCCACCCGTGCCGAGAGTGTCAGAAACGCGATGGCTCTCGTCGATGTGTCTGTTGCAAGGCGCGTCGGGGTGCACGACGGTGCCCGCCCTGTCATTACACGCGACCTTGTCAAGCGGCTTGACGAGGCTATTGATAACGGTGCCGACGGTGCCATACCGGCTGTCGCTGTGACCGATTCGCTGCGACGGCTGAATGCCGACGGGTCGAGCGAGGCTGTTGACCGCTCGCGGTTCATGGCGGTGCAGACTCCGCAGTTTTTCCGTGCCGACCGTCTTGCCGCCGCCTATGCCGAATTTTTCTCTCCGTCGGCTACTGACGATGCCTCGCTCATGGAGGCCGCCGGTTTTACTGACTTGCGACTTGTCCGAGGCTCGCCACATAATATAAAGGTGACAAATCCCGGCGACATCGCTATTGCTGAAATATATCTCTATTAAATGGACTCTCTGCGGAGAATGGACATAAAGTATCTAAAGGGAATAGGTCCCAAACGTGCCGAGCTGCTTGAAAAGAATCTCGGCATAAAGACCTATTATGACCTGTTGCACCATTTTCCGACAAGCTATGTTGACCGCACGTCGGTTTACCGCATCGCCGATTTTGTCGGCGAAATGCCGACAGTCCAGACGCGGGGACGATTTGTCTCTTTTTCAGAACACGGAGAGGGCGCCAAGCTGCGTCTCGTCGGGTTGTTTTCTGACGGCTCGGGAATGATGGAGGTGGTGTGGTTCAAGCGCATCAAGGCAATCAAGCAGGCTTATCACACCGGGCAGGAGTATATCGTGTTCGGGAAACCGACGCAGTTCAACGGGCGTTGGAGCGTCGTGCACCCCGAGGTCGACCTCCCCGGCAGTCAGGCTGTGACCGACGGTTTCCGCGGTGTCTATCCGCTCACCGAGCAGTTGCGCAACCGTGGTTTTTCGGCCCGTACAATCGCTCAGGCTGTCAGTCAGGTCATTTCTTCTATTACACGTTTCAACGAGACGCTGCCCGCTGACATCATAGCGCGGTACCGCCTCATGGGACTCCACGATGCCATCCGCGCAATCCATAACCCGGCCAATAACGACGAGCTGCAGCGTGCGAGGCTGCGGCTGAAATTTGAGGAACTGTTCTACCTTCAGCTCAACATCCAGCGTTACGCCCGGCGGCGCAGCGAGGCTGTAGCCGGATTCCGTTTCCCCCGAATCGGGCATTTTTTCAACACATTCTATAAAGAATTTCTCCCCTTTGAGCTTACCGGGGCGCAGAAAAGGGTGATAAAGGAAATCCGCGCCGACATGGGGTCGGGCCGCCAGATGAACCGATTGCTGCAAGGCGATGTCGGGTCGGGAAAAACGCTTGTCGCCCTGCTCTGTATGCTCATCGCCCTCGACAACGACACGCAGGCTTGTCTCATGGCTCCTACCGAAATCCTTGCCACCCAGCATTTTGAAACACTCACGTCGCTTGTCGCTGCGATGGGGGTCAACGTCAGGCTGCTGACCGGCTCGACCGGGAAAAAGCAGCGGGACATCATCCACCGCGAGCTTGAAGACGGCTCGCTCCACATCCTTGTCGGTACTCATGCTGTCATTGAGGACAATGTCAGATTCCGAAATCTCGGACTGGTGATAATTGACGAGCAACACCGTTTCGGTGTGGCGCAGCGCGCCCGGTTGTGGAAAAAGAACATTATCGCGCCCCACGTCCTCGTCATGACTGCAACCCCGATTCCGCGCACACTCGCCATGACTGTCTACGGCGACCTGAGCGTCTCGGTTATCGACGAGCTCCCCCCGGGCCGCAAACCGGTTGTCACACTCTTGCGCTACGATGAAAACCGTTTTGCCACCTATCAGGGAATCGGCCGCCAGTTGCGTGCCGGTCGGCAGGTGTATATCGTGTACCCGCTTGTGCATGAAAACGAAAAACTCGAATTGCGGTCGCTTGAAGAAGGATATGAATCCATCTGTGAGACTTTCCGCGACTACACGGTGGCATTTGTCCACGGGCAGATGAAACCGGCTGAAAAAGATTATCAGATGAGTCTCTTTGCCTCGGGGAAAGCACAGATTCTTGTGGCGACGACGGTTATCGAGGTGGGTGTGAATGTCCCCAATGCCACGACGATGCTTATTGAGAATGCCGAGCGGTTCGGCCTGTCTCAGCTCCACCAGTTGCGCGGACGCGTAGGGCGCGGGGGAGGGCAGAGCTACTGTATCCTGATGACCAAGCGCAAGATTGCCGCTGACACCCGCAAGCGTCTTGAACTGATGACTTCCACCACCGACGGATTTGCCATAGCCGAGGCCGACCTTCAGATGCGCGGGCCCGGCGACATCGAGGGTACCATGCAGAGCGGCGTGGCCCTCGACCTCCACATCGCCAATCTTGCCACCGACGGCCAGATTATCCAGCTTGCCCGCGATTCAGCCGGGTATATTCTTGACACAGATCCGTCGTTCACCGCCCCCGGCCACGAAATGCTCGAAGTGCAGTTGCGCCTTCTTTCCTCCCGCCAGCAGGACTGGAGCCGCATATCTTGAGTTGTGTCAAGATGTAAGTGGTTGTCAGTAAATGACTTGTCGGCAATTGTTAATAAGGGTAAATAGGGCGTGTGCGCGCGTAATGATAACCCGTTTTGTCAATATATCAAATTGCAAGTGTAATCCATGAATTACTGCCCATATCGGCTGTAATTACCTTGTAAAATGCCAATATGGTAAAATAAATGTTAAAATGCGGAAGTTTTTTGTCGTTTTATTTTGCTACATTGTAAAAAGGCCTTACCTTTGTAATGTGTTTTTCATGGTATTAGATTTAAGGTTAACTAAGATTGGTTGTCGGGACGACAATCAATTTTTTTTGTATCATACCCCAAAGAATGTTTTTAAGAACGGGTTAAAGCGATATGAATTGCGGTTTTGAGCCTCGCTCATTTTTATCATAACCTGTCTTATCGTGGAGTTTTTGCGTTGATTTTGGTCGTTTGGGTGAATTATTGGGATTGAGAGTGGCCAGCTCGGGAAAAAATCTTACCTTTGCACGTTAGTGTAGAATTTTTGACACATTGATTATGATAATTACAGAATCACTAAATACATTTGGCCGCTACTGCCTGTTTATGAAACGGGTGTTTACGGTGCCCGACAAGTGGCGTATATTTTTCTCGCGAACAGTGTTTGAGATTTCAAAACTTGGTGTCGATTCCATCCCCCTTGTCATTGTCATTTCAATTTTTATCGGTGCGGTAATCACTATTCAGATGCAGCTCAACATCACTTCGCCGCTCATTCCTGCCTATTCGGTGGGCCTCGCCACCCGAGACATCGTGCTGCTTGAGTTTTCCAACTCGATTCTGTGTCTTATACTGGCGGGAAAAGTAGGCTCTAACATCGCCTCTGAAATAGGCACGATGCGCGTTACCGAGCAGATTGACGCCCTTGACATCATGGGAGTCAATTCGGCCAATTTTTTGGTTCTTCCCAAGGTGGTCGGATTTCTCTTTTATATGCCGATTCTTGTCGCTTTCTGTATCGCGACTTCGTTTATAGGCGGATTTTTTGTCGCTGCGTTTACCGATATAATACCGGTGTCACGTTTCATATACGGGATGCAGGCGTTTTTTCAGGAATGGTATGTCTGGTATGGTTTTATAAAGTCACTGTTTTTCTCGGTTGTCATCAGCTCCGTGGCAGCGTTCTATGGCTACTATGTCCGCGGCGGTGCGCTGGAAGTGGGAAAGGCGAGTACCAATGCCGTTGTCGCATCCTCAATTCTAATTCTTCTCCTTGATGTCGTACTTACCAAACTGTTGTTGCAATGATTGAAGTCAGGAATCTCACCAAGTCGTTTGACGGCAAAACGATTCTGCATGATGTAAGCGCCACCTTCGAGACCGGCAAGACCAACCTGATTATCGGCCAAAGCGGCTCGGGAAAGACTGTTCTGATAAAGTCGATAGTGGGACTTGTGCGTCCCGAGGTGGGCAGCATACTGTATGACGGTCGCGATTTCATGCAGATGGATGCCGTTCAGGTCAAGAACCTGCGCAAGGAAATAGGGATGTTGTTTCAAGGGTCGGCCCTGTTTGACTCGGAAACTGTTCTCGGCAATGTCATGTTCCCCCTCTCGATGTTTACTGAGATGTCTCCGGCCGAGATTAAAGACCGTGCACGGTTCTGCCTTGAGCGTGTCAACCTGAAAGGAGCCGATGACAAATATCCGTCAGAAATTTCGGGCGGTATGCAGAAACGCGTGGCGATTGCACGCGCAATAGCCCTTAACCCGAAATATCTTTTCTGTGACGAGCCTAACTCGGGTCTTGACCCACGCACATCGATTCTCATTGACGAATTGCTGCTTGATATCACCCATGAGTACAATATGACAACCATTATCAATACCCACGATATGAACTCGGTGCTTGGCATAGGTGAGAATATCATCTTTATCAACAAGGGTTATCGCGAATGGGTGGGTGACATGAACAAGATTTATACTTCGGCCAACAAGGCGCTTGAAGAATTCGTTTTTGCCAACGACCTTTTCCAAAAAGTGCGTCAATACGTTCTGCAGAACGAGCACCCCGGTGCCGGGAAGTAAGGGGAAACGACATTTGCCCGAGGAGGGGCCTCCGATGCCGGTTATCTGATTATTGCTTTTACCGGGCGTGAGTCAGCAGAGCGCAGGATGTAGAGACCCGGCTCAAGGAGCAGCGAGTGGCCCGAGGTGGACGCTACCGGCTGTCCGAGAGTGTTATAGGCGGTGATGCCGCCGTTGCCCGATGTCATGACGGTGTTCCCGTTGACGGTTATTGCCGTTGACTCATTCGGGGTGTCGATGATGCCTGTGGTCTGAGCCGTAGTGAGCCGCATTGATGCGAGCTGCAGGTCGGCACCCGGACGCGGTGTGGCGAGTCTTATTACAGCCATGCCTGCGGGCAGACTGACGCTGCCTGTTTTGGTCGCCACAAAATCCTGTGATGCAGGAAGTGTGACAGTCTGTCGTCCGTTGCCTGTTGAGCATTCCGATGTTTCGTTGCCGCGATGGGTAATCGTGATGTCATATTCTCCATCGGCGGGAATCAAGACTGTGTAATTCATCCAGTCGCCGGGTGCAAGGCCGTTGACCACGTTTTTCCCGTTGCTGACGGTGATGTTCATTCCTCGTCCGTCAGAACGGTAGTCGGTCTCGTAATTTCCTGAACAGGTGTGCCCGCTCGCGCAATCGCCGTGACGGTCATAATCGGCACAGTTTATTTCCTCGTCGGTCGTGTGGATACGGGGGACAAATTTCCCGTCGTCCCATCTTCCCGGATCGCCGGCCATATCGTTTTCACGGCGCTTTGTCAGTGTGCCCCATCCGGCCCACTCGTATGCGTGGTTGCTATCCTTGCCATATCCTTCGCAGCCATAGTTTTCAATCATGAAGTCGCGGTATTTTTCGGTCCATTCCCATCGTTGCGGGTCGAGTCCGGCGCGCACGGCATAATGGGCGAGGGCGCATTCCCGGTTGCCTCCTCCCATGAAAGAGTCGCCGCGCCCCTTGGTCGACGGCGCTACCGATTCCCACCTGCCGCTGCGTGACCGCACCTGATAAAACAACTCGGGATTTGCGGCCGCTTCATTTTCGTCGCGCGTATATCCGGCAGGTTCCCATGCCCCGGCAGGGTTCTCGATATGGCTGAGATTGTAGCGGAACGCCCATTCAAGTCCGGCGAGTATGCGGTTGTCAAGTTCGCCGTAAAGATTGTCGCCCTGATTCCATGCAATCTCTGCGATGTCGACAAAGAGTCCCGTCCCCACCATTGCATGGTCTTGGTCGCGGCATGCTTCCTGTGATTGGCCGTTGGGGTAGATGTAGTAACGCAGTTGCTCGTCATATCCGTAGTCTTCCACCGTGTTTTCGCGGCCTGTAAGCTTGTATCCGAACATGAACGACGTTGTGTTGTCTCCGGCGGTCGGGTTGTCGGTGTCGAGAGGATAGGGGGTCGTTGATGTCACGGGCGGTCCTGCGACGTAGGGGAGGTCGTCAGTGCGGTGGGGCTGTCCTGTCAGATAACGGTAGGCCCGGTCATATATTTTTTCATTGTCAAGAAACACCCCCATCGCCATCATGGCGCGGGCGGCGAAAAGACCTTGGTTCCCAAACCGCGATGCGTCAAAATTGTAGATGTTCCAGTAGAAAGTGACATCATTTTCATCATCGTTGAGCGAATAATGGCTTTCGGGGACTTCGGTATCGCTGTAGCCGGGATAGACAAGCATATCCTTGAAACGCTGTTTGTCAGCCTCGGCCCATCCCGGATAGTCGCGCATCAGCTCGGCGGCCTCGATAAGGAGGTATATTTTCCCGTTGTCGAGCGCGGCGGTTCCGCGTGAGCTGGTGTTGGTGTACATGGAACTCCAGTTAAGTATTTTCACGACATTGTCGGCATAGGTGTTGTCTCCGGTGATGTGCCACAACAGTGCCATGTCGTGGGCGCGTCGGCCGTCATCGCCTATTGTCTGGTTGAATTTTCCCTCGGGAATAGATGTCCCTCGATTTCGTTCCACAAAGCGGGAGTAGTTAGAGTCCTTTAGTTTCAGGAACGTGGAGTAGTAGGGTTCCTGACGGGATTCAACCATCGCCCGCATACGGTCAAGGTCACTTTGGGAATATGTTGCTCCCGGGTGGACAAAATCGCGTCCTGTCGCCGGCGACAGGGATGTCAATGCAATAGAAATCGCGCAATATCTTAGAGTATGTTTCATAACAAATGTTAATCCAAAGAGGCTGACATGAGGATGATGTGACTTCATTCAGATATTAATTTCAAAATTTAGAGTATGTTTACTTTTGACTTATGTTAAGATTTATAGAAGATTTTCGAGCACGTTTTTAGATTTTGTGAAAGAGTTATGGGGTTCCATAATGACTGAACAAAAGCTTAAACCGGGCCGAAAAGGGCTATAAAGATTTCATAAAGTTAAAAGTAAACATACTCTTAGAGGATGTTTTATATAACTGCTTTTGTCGCACCCGTTCTCACTTATCTTTTTTTTGGATAAATTCGTTTATATGGCTGATTCTACTCAATGATGCTATGGAAATGAACGTTTGTGACACTGTTTTTTTATCGAGGAATCCATTATGGCATACAAGAAAGCGGCGGTGAATAAAAACTTCACCGCCGCCTGACTATTGTACAGTAATTGGCCTGAATCAGATGATGCCCTGTCCCATCATGGCATTAGCCACTTTCATGAAACCGGCGATGTTGGCGCCCTTCATGTAGTTGATGTAGCCGCCTTCTTCGGTGCCGTACTTGACACACTGGGTGTGGATGTCGCGCATGATCATGTGGAGTTTCTCGTCAACTTCTTCGGCACTCCACTGGAGGTGCATTGCGTTCTGGCTCATTTCGAGGCCCGAGGTGGCAACGCCGCCTGCGTTGACAGCCTTGCCGGGGGCGTAGGTTGTTTTTGAAGCGAGGAAAGTGTCGATAGCCTCGGGGGTGCAACCCATGTTGGAAACTTCGGCAACGAGTTCCACGCCGTTGGCAACGAGTGCTTTTGCATCTTCGCCGTCAACCTCGTTCTGGGTGGCGCAGGGGAGGGCGATGTCTACTTTCTGTTCCCAAGGCTTGCGGCCGGGGAAGAATGTAGCGTTGGGATATTTCTCGGCATAGGGAGCCACGATGTCTTCGCCTGTCGCACGGAGATAAAGCATATAGTCGATTTTGTCGCCCGAGATTCCGTCTGGGTCATAGATATAGCCGTCGGGACCCGAGATGGTGACAACTTTGGCTCCGAGCTCGGTAGCTTTCAGGGCCGCTCCCCAAGCCACGTTGCCGAATCCCGAGATGGCGACAGTCTTCCCTTGGATAGTGTCGTTTTTCTCGGCGAGCATACTCTGCACAAAATAGAGTGCGCCGAAACCGGTTGCCTCGGGGCGGATGCGTGAGCCGCCGAAGTCAAGGCCCTTGCCGGTGAATGTTCCGTCGTGCTCGTTGACAAGGCGTTTGTACATTCCGTACATGTAGCCTACTTCACGGCCGCCGACACCGATGTCACCTGCGGGCACGTCGCGGTCGGGCCCGAGGTTTTTCCACAATCCGAGGATGAATGCCTGACAGAAACGCATGATTTCTGCATCGCTTTTGCCACGGGGCGAGAAGTCGCTGCCGCCTTTGGCTCCGCCCATAGGGAGGGTTGTCAGAGCGTTCTTGAATGTCTGCTCGAAACCAAGGAATTTGAGAATCGAAAGGTTTACAGATGCGTGGAAACGGATGCCGCCCTTGTATGGGCCGATGGCATTGTTGAACTGGACGCGGTAGCCGATGTTGGTCTGCACGTCGCCACGGTCGTCAACCCATGTCACGCGGAATGTCACGATGCGGTCAGGCTCGACCATGCGCTCGATAATGCGTGCCTTTTCAAACTCGGGATGCTGGTTGTAGACATCCTCGACACACATCAACACTTCCTTTACTGCTTGGAGATACTCTTTTTCTCCCGGATGCTTGGCCTCAAGGGCACTCATGATGTTGTTAATATCCATAATATATATAGGTATTATGATTGGGTTTTAATTATGTTAGTTCTGTCACACCGCAAATATAGCGATTATATTTCATTGGCCGATACAAAAAACGGCATTATTTTTTATGTTAAATAACATAGTTGCAATGGCAAAAAGAAAGCCGCCGCAGCCGAGTGAAACGGCTGGCGGCGGCTTATGTGTCAATTTGCAATGAAAATTGTGTGACTCCTTTCCTTTGAGGCGTTAACGGCGACGGCGTGATTTCTTCTTGGTCGAGGACTTGGCGCCTGAAGATTTCTTGGCCGGGATTTTAAGAGTCTGTCCTATGTTGATGCGGGTATCGCTTTTTTTCATGCCGTTGGCGGCTTGAATGTCAGAGACTGTCGTTCCAAACTTCTTGGCAAGTCGGTCAAGCGAGTCGCCGCTTCTTACTTTGTAGCTGGTAGTTTTAGGTGTGCTTGCCTTTTTGGTGTTTTTGTTTTGCTGGGCCTGAACGCGCTCTTTGCGAGTCTGTTTGGATGCCTGCGAAGCGTCGGCATTGGTCGATGCCGGTTTGCGGGTGGCCCCGCCGGTGACGGTGACAGGATTTTTCTTTTCGGCAGCAGCGGCTACAGGAGCGGTAGCGGCGATTTCCTCACGTTTTACAACGGCTACTTCCTCGGGCGCCATGCGCTCATATATCTCGATGACAAGCTCGTCGCCTTCCTTGACTTTGCCACGACGCAGGTGGTTCCAGCGCTTGATGTCGGTTGCCGAGACGCCATACTGGCGGGCAATGTCTCGGATGTTCTCGCCGCGTGTCACCACATGGGTCTTTCTCACCATTTGCTCGGTCAGGAGTGCCACTTCCTTGTTGTCGCCGGCATTGGTTGACTGCTGCTGCATCATGGCAAGGTTGGCGTCACCGTTGTCGCTCACGATGACAGGGGCAGATGATTCGCCCGGCTCGACGCGGGTGCGGCGCGCATACAGGGGCGCGTCATATTCGAGAATCACCGGTTCGCTCATTACATAGCTGAGACACTGCTGCTTGGGTAGCGTCAGTGTATAGGGGCGGTAGTCACCCGGGATGATGTCGCCGAGAAACTGGGGGTTAAGCATCTTGATTTCCTCGACAGGGATGTTGAGGATGGCGGCTATCTGATTGAAATGGACATATTTGTTTACAACGATAGTGTCAGTGATGAGCTGTCGTTTGACAACCGTCGGGCGTATCCCGTGGTTGCGATAATAGTTCATCACATAGTTGGCTGCGATAAACGCAGGGACATATCCTCGGGTCTCCGAGGGGAGATATTCGTAGATTTCCCAGAAATCCATCTTGTCGGTTCCTCCGGCACGGCGGATGGCCTTGTTCACATTGCCCGGTCCGCAGTTGTAGGCAGCAATGGCCAGTGACCAGTCGTGGTAGATTTCATAGAGCTGTTTAAGGTATTTGGCTGCGTTTCGGGATGACATGACCGGGTCGCGGCGCTCGTCGACAAGCGAGTTGACCTCCATTCCCAGTCCTTTGGCGGTTGCAGGCATGAACTGCCACAGTCCGGCAGCTCCGGCACGGGAAATGGCGTTGGGGTTGAGCGCGCTTTCAATGACCGGGAGATACTGTAGCTCAGTGGGCATCCCTTCTTTCAGCAGTTCTTCAAGGAAGATGTTGCCGTAATAGTTGTGAAGTGCAAGCATGTCGGCAACAAGGCCGCGTTTCTTGACAAGGTACATGTCAATGAATTTCCCCACGATGGAATTGTAGGGCATTTCGATGACTGTCGGGAGCTTGGCGAGACGCTGCTCATACTCGGTCGCCGTGCCGGTAGTGGCGGCTTTTGACTCGGTGTCGGGGGCGATGTAGTTGAGGATATAGAAGTTTTCTTCAAGTTCGCGGGTCTTTGTCTCGAAACTTTCAGGGGCAATGACGTTGTCGTCGGTAATTGAGTGCTTGATGTCGAGTATCGACGGGGCCCCCCATGATGAGAAAGCAACGGAGCAGCCGAGCAGGAGAGTTGTAATCGTTTTTTTCATTGCAAAATCACATTTTTTAAAAGTTTAACGCCCATTGCACGCCCACACCCGGGAGCCGGGAACGGGAGTCGGGAATCAATGCGGGGGTCACCTGCATCGACAGTTCGGGAGATATGTCAAAATGGGCAAGCGATGCGTCGACATAGGCATCGACCATCGCGATAAGGTAGACTCCTACCATACATATTATACACAGGTCACGGTTGCGCCGGTAATAGTCCTTGCGGGCCTTCAGCGTGTTGGTGAGCCACGTCTTGTCGAGGTCTTCCTCCTTCACGGTGGAGGGGAAGAAGTCCATGTAGCTTTTGGTCGACGGGTCGTTGTCCATGATGTCGGCATAGGCGCGTGTATAGTCGCGGAGCATACCGTTGTTCCACGACGTGGCATATCCGAGACCCATAAAGCCTCCCACCACGATGGGGAGTTTCCAGTACCGGCGGTTGTAAAGCTGTCCGAGGCCGGGACACAGTGCCGACAGCCATACGGCGCGCGTCGCGTCGGGGTTGAAGATATATTCCCTTTCCTGCGCCTCTGTTTCGCGTGCCTCGGCGTCGGCCACGAGGTCGGGCGGCATTATGACATCAAGCGTGTCAATGGGCACCGCTGTCGTGTTGCCTTCGACAGTCGACAGGGAATCGACAACGACTTCTGCCGGCGATGCAATAGGGTTGCCGATGACGATACTGTCGGGCAATTCCGTAACTTGTGTCGCCGGACGGCGCGGTGGACGGACCGGTTTTATCGGAGTTGCTGAAAAAATGTTAAAAGGACACGTCAGCATGAAAATCAACATGCCGACGAGTGCCGCCGTGGCTGAGAGAGAACGTTTGGAATTAATGTCCGACTGATCTATCTTCATGAGGTAATTGGGTGGCTGTCAAGGCGGTGAGCGCGTCGACGGCCTCCTTTACGATTAAATTTTCAGCAATCTTGCTGTTTTATAGTGTCAAAGATAGTAATTAATTTCTCAAGTTCAGCCTCATTTTTGAACGGAAACGTGATTTTTCCCTTTCCCGAGCGGTCAACCGAGAATCCGACAGGGGTATTGAACCGCTGCGATAGATGATTCTTTAAAATATCAAAATCTTTGTTAGAAAATCTGTCGGCAGGCTTTTTGTCATCGGGATTGACACCCTGTTCGGCCATTTCCTTGTATTTCTTGGCCATTTCCTCCACGTTGCGCACTGTGAGTCCCCGGCGCAGGGTCTCGTTATAGAGTTTCAGTTGAAGCGTCGGGTCGTCAAGAGTCAGCAATGCCCGGGCGTGGCCCATGTCCACGCGTTTGTCGCGCAGGCCGAGCTGAACCTCGGCGGGGAGTTTCAGCAGTCTTAGGAAATTGGCGATAGTCGCACGTTTTTTCCCTATGCGCTCGCTCAGCCTCTCTTGGGTGAGGTTATACTGGTCAATAAGTTTCTTGAATGTCAGGGCGATTTCGATGGCGTTGAGGTCCTCGCGCTGGATATTCTCTATGAGGGCCATCTCGGTCAGCTCGGCGTCGTTGGCCGTGCGGATGTAGGCCGGCACGCTTGTCAGGCCGGCCATGATGGCGGCACGGTAGCGTCGTTCGCCCGCTATAATCTGGTAGGTGTCGGCTCCGATTTTGCGCAGCGACAGCGGCTGGATGATGCCGAGTTCGCGTATCGAGCGGGCGAGTTCCTCAAGAGCCTCCTCGTCAAATATCGAGCGTGGCTGGTCAGGGTTGGGGGTAATGCGGTCAATAGCTATATCGTTGATTGCCGATGAGCCGCGGGCCGGGGTGTCGTCCATCGAGATGAGCGAGTCAAGGCCGCGTCCGAGAGCGGGGCGTTTGGGTACTGACATATTAAGGTGAGATTGATATAGTGAAGTTAGGAGGTGTTAATTGTTGAAATCTATAAGGCCGGTTCTGAAACGCATCTTTAAGTGTAAACATACTCTAAGAGTGTGTTTACTTTTGACTTGTGTTAAGATTTAGAGAAGATTTTCGAGTTCATTTTTAGATTTTGTGAAAGAGTTATGGGGTTCCATAATGACTGAACAAAAGCTTAAAATTAGCCGAAAAGGACTATAAAGATTTCATAAAGTTAAAAGTAAACATACTCTAAGCCTTGTTGCGGGCGATGATTTCGCGGGCGAGGGCGATGTGGGCGGTCGCGCCTCTACTCTCGGGATCATAGAGCAGGGCCGGGAGTCCGTGGCTCGGAGCCTCGCTCAGCCTGATGTTGCGGGGGATGACCGTGTCAAAAACCATTGACGAGAAATGGCCTTTGAGTTCCTCATAAATCTGATTGGCGAGGCGCAGGCGCGCGTCATACATCGTCAGCAGGAACCCTTCGATTTCAAGCGACGGATTGAGCTTTGACTTGATGATGCGTATCGTGTTGAGCAGTTTGGTGATGCCTTCGAGCGCAAAGTATTCGGCCTGCACGGGGATGATGACCGAGTTGGCGGCAGTCAGGGCGTTGACGGTAATCAGTCCGAGCGACGGCGAGCAGTCGATGAGGATGTAGTCATAGTCATCCATGACGGCGGCGATGGAGCGTTTCATGACATTTTCGCGCTCGGGTTTGCCGATAAGCTCGATTTCGGCACCGGCGAGGTCGATGCGCGACCCCACGAGGTCGAGACCCTCGCAGCACGTTGCCACCTGCGACCCCGCCATAGGGTAGTCGTCGACAAGACATTCATAAATGGACGAAGTCATCGACTTTGGGTCGATGCCGTAACCCGAGGTCGAGTTAGCCTGAGGGTCTGCGTCGATGATCAGTGTCTTTTTGCCTTCTGAGGCAAGCGAAGCTGCAAGATTGATGGTGGTCGTGGTTTTTCCTACACCGCCCTTCTGATTTGCAATAGCAATGATTTTGCCCATAGACCGGAGTTGAGATTAATAAATATGGCGCAAAGTAAATCAAAAAACTCCAAACAGCGTTGCCGCCTGTCATCAAAACGTGTTAAAATGTTGATAAGTAGCCGTTATTGTTAATAACGTTGACACAACGGCTTTGGCGCTCGGCGAGCAATAGCGCAGATTTAGCCTTGTAAGTGATGGGATTTCGTCAGATTTTGCTAATTTTGCATTTGATTTGCACAATCGTGCCCCGTTATCCCGGAGTGGTTGTGCAGAGAGAGAATAGATTTGTTTGAGATGGATACATCCACTAAGATACGTTTTGGCTTTATCGCCCTGTTGTGGCTCGCGCTGTGTTACATCGTCGTGGTGTCGCAGCCCATGTCGCTCCGCGTGATATTTGTCATTGTGGCATCCGGCATCGTCGTGTGGGTGCCGCTTTATAAGAAATATATCAAGAATGGAAAACGAGATGGCAAGCACTGATACCAATAGTCCCGGTTCAAAAGGCCCGGTCGCCGGTCCGCTTTTGAGCAAAATCGATTCCCCGGCCGATCTGCGGAAGCTGCGGCCCGAGGAACTCCCTCAGGTGTGCGGTGAAATCAGGGATTTTCTGATTGGGTCCTTGTCATCCAATCCCGGACACTTCGCCTCAAGCATGGGAGCCGTCGAGCTGACCGTGGCGCTGCACTACGTTTTCAACACCCCCTATGACCGCATTGTCTGGGACGTGGGGCATCAGGCCTATGGTCACAAACTGCTGACCGGCCGCCGCGACCGCTTCGACACAAACCGCAAGCTGGGCGGCCTGAGCGGTTTCCCCAATCCCGACGAGAGCGAATATGACACCTTTGCCGCCGGACATGCGTCCAACTCCATCTCAGCCGCCCTCGGCATGGCAGTAGCGACCACGCTCAAAAAGGAGACCCCCGCGCGAAACGTAATCGCCGTAATCGGCGATGCATCTATCAGCGGCGGCCTCGCTTTCGAGGGCCTTAACAATGCGGCCAACTCTAACAGCGACCTGCTCATCATCCTCAACGACAACGACATGTCGATCGACCGCAACGTGGGGTCGCTCAACTCCTATCTCGCTCATCTGACCACATCCAAAGGTTATAATAACTTCCGCTACAAGATTTATCACCGCCTGCGCCGCATGGGGCTCGTGTCAGAAAAAGAACGCGGAAAGATTCTGCGCTTCAACAACAGCCTGAAATCGCTCCTCAGCGACAAACAGAACATTTTTGAAGGACTCAACATCAGATATTTCGGCCCGTTTGACGGCCATGATGTCAACCGCATCGTCGGAGTCCTCAACGATATAAAGGACATGAAAGGCCCGCGCATCCTCCACCTCTGCACCGTCAAGGGGAAAGGATTCGAACCCGCCGAAAAAGACCCTGCGTCGTGGCATGCTCCCGGAAAATTTGACCCCGGGACAGGCGCCAAGATAAAAGACGGGAAAGAACTCGCGCCCAAGTATCAGGATGTTTTCGGCGAGATGCTCGTCGACCTCGCGTCCCGCGACGACCGTGTCGTCGGCATCACTGCCGCGATGCTGTCAGGCACATCGGTGGCGCGCCTTGCCGAGGCATACCCCGGGCGCACGTTTGACGTGGGCATTTCCGAGGGACACGCCGTGACATTTGCCGGCGGCCTCGCCAAAGAGGGAATGCGCCCCTACGTCGCCATCTATTCCTCTTTCCTCCAGCGGGCCTATGACCACATCATACACGATGTCGCCCTCCAGCGTCTGCCGGTGACGTTCTGTCTAGACCGTGCAGGACTGGTCGGGGAAGACGGTGCTACCCACCACGGGGCCTTCGACCTCACTTACCTCCGCTCGATACCCGGCATGATAGTATCCTCGCCACGCGACCAGAACTACCTGCGGCACCTGATGCTGACATCGTCGCTCAACAATGACGGACCGATGGCTATACGCTATCCCCGTGGAAACGGCGAAAACGTCCCCGATGAAACCCCCCGGCCACTGACAGTCGGGAAAGGCGAAAAACTCGCCTCGGGAACCGACCTGACAATCCTGTCGATAGGCCCGGTGGCCTCAGATGTCACCGCTGCCATCGAGCGAGCCCGGGAGGAATCGGGACTCAGCATATCTCATTATGACATGATTTTCCTCAAACCGCTCGACGAGCGAATCCTCGACGAGGTAGCCAAGTCAGGTTCACCGGTCATCACCGTCGAGGACGGCACTCTCGAAGGTGGCATGGGATCGGCCGTCGCCGACTGGCTGGCCGACCACGGGTATTCTCTGCCCGTCACACGCCTCGGCATTCCCGACAAGTTCATACCCCAAGGCACACCGCAGCAGCTGAAAGCCATGTGTGGATTTGACGCCGACGGAATTTACCGAACGATTGTCTCACTAATACAGAAACGTCATGAAGATTGTTATAGCGGGAGCCGGTGAAGTGGGTTCCCACCTCGCCAAACTGCTGTCGCGCGAGGAACAGGATATTACGCTGATTGACGTTGATGCCGAGAAACTCGCGGTGCTTGATGCCAATTATAACCTGTTGACCTACACCGGAAACCCGACATCATTCCGCGCGCTCAGTCAGGCCGGGGTCAACGAGGATTCCGACCTGTTTATCGCCGTGACACCCCACGAGACACAGAACGTCATGGCATGCTCGATTGCGTCGAGCCTCGGCGCGACAAAAACCGTGGCCCGCATCGACAACTACGAGTACAAAGACCCCGACAACCGCGACTATTTTAACGGCATAGGGGTCAACGACCTGATTTATCCCGAATATCTCGCGGCAATGGAGATTGTCACCGCGCTTGAACACAACTGGGTGCGCCACTGGTGGGAACTCCATGACGGCGAGCTGATTCTCGTCGGTGTGAAATTGCGCGACAATGCCAAGCTAATCGGTATGCAGCTCAAGGAGCTCGCCATGACACAGCACAATTTCCACGTCGCGGCCATCAAGCGCAACCACGAGACCATCATCCCGCGAGGCGACGACTATGTGCGCGCCAACGACATCCTTTACTTCACCACGACCCGCGACCACGTCGACGAGCTTATTGATATATGCGGAAAGACCGCACGCCGCATCCGCGACGTTATCATAATGGGAGGCAGCCGCATCGCCATCCGCCTCGCCGCTATGGTGGGCGACGACTATAATTTCAAAATTCTCGACACAGACCGCGAAAAGTGTATCAGGCTTTCTGAAAAATGCCCCAACGCCCAGATTATACATGCCGATGCCCGCGACACCGACGCATTGCGTGAGGCCGGCATCGAAGATATGGACGCATTTGTCGCGTTGACCGACAGTAGCGAGACTAATATCCTCACCTGCTTGTCGGCCAAGGAATTCGGAGTGATAAAAACCATCGCCGAAGTCGAAAACCTCCAGTTCATATCCGAGGCCGAAGGACTTAATATCGGCACTATAATCAATAAGAAACTGCTTGCATCGAGCCGCATTTTCCAGATTCTCCTCGATGCCGACTCCTCGACATCCAAGTGCATGGCACTCGCCGATGCCGAAGTTGCCGAAATCGTGGTCAAGCCCGGAGCAAAGATTACCCGCGCCCCGGTCAAAGACCTGAAACTGTCGCGCGACATGACCATCGCCGGCCTTGTCAGGGACGGGAAAGGCATGCTTGTTACAGGCAACACTGTTATCAGTCCCGGCGACTCGGTCGTCGTGTTCTGTCTCAACGGCGTTATCCACAAGGTCGAAAAACTTTTCAGCTGATTATGGCAAAGCGCGTTATTATAAATTTCCCTATACTGCTCAGGGTCATCGGATGGCTTCTCATGATAGAGGGCGTCTTTCTCTCCGTCCCGCTCATTACCTGTCTCGTCTATGGCGAGGAGGACTGGAAGGCATTCGCTTGGTCAATGGCTGCCACGCTCGTCGCCGGTGCCGTGATGACATTCGGCCTGCGCCCGACCAGCAACAGCATGGGGAAACGCGAAGGATTCCTGCTGACCGCCCTTGTCTGGGTATTCTTCTCGGTCTTCGGCATGATTCCGTTCATGCTGATGGAAGTACCGCTTAGTGTCTCCGATGCCTTTTTTGAGGCGATGTCGGGTTTCACCACCACCGGCGCGACCGTCCTCACCTCCATCAGCCATCTGAGCCACGGCGTAATAATGTGGCGCAGCCTGATGCAGTGGATCGGCGGCATGGGAATCATCCTTTTCACCCTCGCGGTAATCCCCATGTTGAACCACTCGGGAGGAATGCAGATGTTCAACGCCGAGGTCACAGGCATCACCCACGACAAACTGCGCCCGCGCATCAGCCAGACAGCCAAGGGATTGTGGGCCATTTACATCGTCCTGACCATAACGCTTTTCGTCCTGCTGTTAATCGGGCCGATGAACCTTTTCGAATCGATATGCCATGCTTTCAGCACCATGTCGACAGGCGGCTTTTCGACCGAGGACGCAAGTCTCGCCGCATGGGATTCCTCCTACATCGAGATTGTAATGACCATATTCATGTTTCTCGGCGGCGTCAACTTCGGGTTGCTTTTCCGGGCTGCCCACGGCGAGTTTCGCCCCATTTGGAAAAATGACGTGTTCCGCGCCTATCTGAAGGTCATCTTCCTGATGTATGTGTTCTTTGTATGCGGTATAATCTATCACGGGCAGGGGACATCGGTAAAGGCATTGACACTCGACCCCCTGTTTCAGATAATCTCTACCATAACATCTACCGGCTACACGGTAACCAACTTTGAAAACTGGGGCACATTCTGCCTCGCCCTCGTGTTTGCCCTGATGTTTTTCGGCGCTTGTGCCGGATCAACCAGTGGCGGAGCCAAAATCGACCGTATGATATATCTGTTCAAGAACTGCCGCAACGAGATTGACCGCTGCATCCACCCCAACAACATTTACACCGTGCGCGTCAACGACAAGGTCGTTACCGGCGACCTCGTGTCAAAGGTAATCGCCTTCCTCTGTCTCTATGTCATCATCATCATGGTCGGCGGTATTGTGCTGACAGCCTTCGGACTCCCACTTGTCGATTCCTTCTTCTCGGCATTCTCCTGTATAAGCAACACCGGTCTCGGAGCCGGCGTGACAGGCTATGGAGGCTCCTACGAGATTGTCCCCGATGCCGGCAAATGGCTCCTCGCCCTGCTCATGCTCATCGGCCGCCTCGAACTATTCACCGTCCTCATCATCTTCTCCCGCACCTTCTGGCGCAAGTGACAATAGTAGAGGAGTTTGTTAAATAAACAGCCTCCAATTCAAAATTTCAGGAATCGAAATGTTTGAGAATCTGTATGCTTATTCTTTCAACGATGCCTGTTACTAAGGCATTTCCCATTAGGAATGCCCTACGGGTGTCAGTTGCCCCCTTGGTATGATTGTCAGGGAACATGTTGAGCCGCTCCAGTTCTATCGGGGTCAGTCTCCTATAACGTCCGCTCGGTGTAAGGACTATATGTTTGAATCGAGACGGAGAGGTACCGCCTTCTCCCGTAATGATGGTGCGTGACGCCCTGTCGAGATAGTCGGGAAAAGCCATTGAGCCTTCTGAATAATTATATTCGTATCCGGTTGTTTTATTAATGCGTTTTTCTGATTTTCCCCCCTTTGCATAACGCCACCTGTCGATGTCGCTGTCGTTGATGAAAAAATCGGATGGTATTTCGTGCTCGTCAATCAGAATGTCTCCCAATGTGACAAATGGCCCGTTATAAGACGGAGTTGTCGCAACAGTATATACGGTACGGCCAATCATCAACCCCGAATTCTTAAACGGAGTTGTCGATTTCCCTTTGTTAAAGTTTTGAGAGACTTCTGTCAATGTCCCATTTATGATGAATGTCGTCAATGGCGCATCTGATGCGGTCACGCTAAATGCTTTGGCCATAATTCCGTCTTTATACAGCCAGTCTGTTGGTGATTGCAGTGATTTTCTTATATTTGAGTCTCTCTTGAACGCAAGTATGTATGTGCGTCGTCTACGCTGTGGCATTCCGTATTCTGCCGCGTTTATTACACGCCATTCAATGTCATACCCTAAATCACTCAGTGATGCAAGTATGATTGCGAAATCGCGTCCTCTTTGTGATGCAGGAGAGCTGAGGAGTCTGTCAACATTCTCAAGCATGAGTATTTTGGGCGGATTAGGATGGTCTCTTAATATTCGGTGTATCTGCCACCAAAGGACACCTTTTTTCCCTTCAATGCCTCCGGAATTCTTTAGGGTGGTAGCTACCGAATAGTCCTGACAGGGGAAACCTCCCACAAGTATGTCTGCTTCAGGAATTTCTGTAGTGTCTATTTGGTTGATGTCAACATTGGAATGTCCTTCCGGCCCAAATTGATTGCAGTATACTATTGATGCGTCCTGTCGTTTGGTCGATGGTTCCCATTGATTGCTCCATACGGTTTTGAATCGTTGTGATGCACGTTCAAGGCCGATTCTAAAGCCTCCGACTCCTGCAAATAATTCAACGACTCTTATGTCAGACGGAGAAGTTTCAATATTTTCAAGGGGAAATAATGTCGGTGACTGGCAAGAACGGCTGTATGCAGCCAATGGCTCGCAAAGTGTATGGGAATGTGATGAATCCGAAATGTTATACATCAGATGAAGAATTATCAATTATTTGTTTTACAAAGTCAGCGTTGAACCAATAACAATATTTTTCGGCCGTACCGCCATTGGGATTAGGAACGGTGTCAGTCTTTCTGCGGGCCTTGGGTCTTACATGGAAGTATCTGTGGTCGCGAATACTCCAAAATGCGTTTAGGCGAATGTTATTGTTTAATACATTTTCACGAATATTTTGCCAATATTCGGTAGCTAATTGCAGGTAGTCAGTCGGCATTGTCCAAAAGAAAACCTTGTCCAATATATAGGAACTTTCTACCGTGTCTGTCCCTGTTTTGTTATTGTGGACAGTTATAGTGGCATTGTCCGATGGCTTGAATACCACAAATAAAAAGCGATTTGTAAAAAGTTCGTAAAGTTCTGAATCGACCCATTCGTCATTGTCAAAAATTTCTTGATAATCAATATTCTTGAACGACATTGATTCTTCAGGCATACCTTTTGTGTTAAGTCTGAGCGTTTTCACTATGATTCCGGATTTGACAAATTCGTCGGAATGTGTCAACCGCTTACTTTTCCCGTTTGAGGCAATAAGACTGGCAACATCAGCATATTTGCTTTTGGACTGATATGGCGTTATGCCAAGTTTTTCGCATATCTGAAGGTAATCTAACCCACGATAGGCATTAAACCGTTGTAGTATAATTTGTTCAAATGACTTTGATTCAAGCTCTTGTTGGCTTACAAGTTCATATTGAACATCTGCGGGAACGGAATAGTTGCTATAATGGTTGTTGTCTGATTCTGTAACATGGCTGAGAATATAGCGCATATATGCCGGTTTTAGGCTGAATGCGCGTTTGTTGGCCCGAATGTCTGAATAAGGTTGTCTTTGCGGAGAATCTCCTTTTTGTCCCTTACGGCATGCCCCGAGATAAAGCGTGTCTCCTTCTGAAAGCAGGTGCGCCTCGCCTCGACGTACTTTTTCAGCTATTGTGTAGTAGTCTTTTTTGATTAAGAGCAAATCTTTTTGAGGTAACTGCCACAGTATTCTGAACAAGAACTTATAGTCATAGGAGGGAGTCCCTTTTACATGTAGGTAGAAAAGTAAAAGCATTAGTTT
Organism: Porphyromonadaceae bacterium UBA7042; assembly: GCA_002494015.1. Lineage (GTDB taxonomy): Bacteria > Bacteroidota > Bacteroidia > Bacteroidales > Muribaculaceae > Duncaniella. Next base: position 47,893 of record DLAR01000023.1, read on the forward strand.
GCACTTGGCAATCAGATGCGAGTCTTCAAATCGGGTATTGACCAGCTCGAAATAGTCAATCATAGTACACACCAATCTTTCTTTTATCCGAAATGCCCCGTCGGTTTTAGACTTTAATAGCGGTGTGCATTTTAGTTCCAGATTAGCTTCAGCAAAATCAGCTTCTTTGTTTGAATTGATTTCATAGTTGAAGAATAGTTCTTCAACCATTTGACCTAAGCCTCCTTTTCCTTTGCGATTTTGAGAAATGACATCATCCCCCAAAAGAGAACGGAGAGAATGGCCAATGAGCGATTGACTAAACTCGTAGATGGAAAGTGGGTCTTTCCTGTTGAACGGAATGTTATGATGAAATTTATCGCTCATACAGAGGGTTTCGCAGATTGAAAACTGGTTGTTAAGTATGCAAAAATAGTAAAAATAGTTGGTTTTGTCAAAGGGATACTTTGGGGAAAAGGTGTCTTACTGAATGTTTGGTCATTGGAAACCCGTCACTCCGTGACCGAGGTGATGGTGCCGGTGGCGAGGGTGGTCTCGATGGTGGTGCCGGGAGGGATGGCGGAGGCATCGGTGACGGCGCGGCCGTTGACGCGCGTTATCGAGTAGCCTCGGCTGAGCGTGGCTGCGGGGGATAGGACGGCTATCAGCTGGTCGATGGAGTCGAGGCGGTTGCGCCGACGCTCGATTATAGAGGCGGTCACGGTCGCGAGAGCCTGACTGCGGGAGTCGAGGCGGGACATTTCAGGTTGCAGGCGGCGACGGCCCGTGTCGCCCAGTGTGGCTGAGAAGCGTTCCATGCGCCGCCGGGCGTTGTCGATGGCGATGCCGGGAAGATAGGGGAGTTGTGCCGTGCAGTAGGCCAGACGCTCGCGGCATCCTGCTACACGACCGACGGCCGACTGATGGATTGCTGCCGCGAGAGAGTCAAGACGCTCGACGGCAGCCTGTCCGCGGGCAATGAGCCACTCGGCGGCGGCTGTCGGGGTCTTGACACGCATGTTGGCAACATAGTCGAGCACGGTTATGTCGCGCTCGTGCCCTATGCCGATGATGACCGGCAGGGGAAACTGGGCGATATTGGCGGCAAGGTCATAGTTGTCAAACGCCACAAGGTCGCTCGTCGCGCCGCCTCCACGGATTATCACCACGCCGTCCCACGGCTCGGCATCACACGCAATCGCTTCAAGGGCCGCGATAATCGACGGGGCGGTATTGTCGCCCTGCATCGAGGCGGGAAACAGCCGCGTTGTGAAACGCAGCCGTGCCGGGGAGGTGTAGAGCTGATGGATAAAGTCGCCGTAACCCGCAGCCCCCTGTGCCGAGATGACGGCGATGCGCAGCGGCACGTCGGGCCACTCAAGTTGCCGGTTCAGTTCAAGCACGCCCTCGGCCTGCAGCCGCCGCAGAATCTCGCGCCGCAGCCTCAGAAGGTCGCCCATCGTGTAGTCGGGGTTGATGTCGGTGATATTGCCCGACAGTCCGTAGTTGGGATGATAGGATGCCGTCAGGCACACCATCACCTTGATTCCGTCGGCAAACCGTTGCCCGGTGACGGCAAAAAACTCGCCGCTGAGCCGGGCGAAGGCGCTGCTCCAGATTGTGGCCCTCATGCGCGCCACGGTCGAGCCGGTGGCGGGGTCTTTCTGGACAAGTTCGAGATAGCAGTGGCCGCTGGGATTGTGGCGCACGTCGGACAGTTCGGCCGTCACCCACACGTTGCGCAACTGCGGGGCGGCGGCAAAGAGGGCTGTGATGCGCCCGTTGAACTCGGCGAGCGTCATCGCGCGGTCGACTGCGGGTCTCATCTCTCGCCTGTGAATTTTTTGCCGTTCCAGATGTAGACGAGCTGCGGCTGAAGATAAGGTTTCAGCGATTCATAAGTATCCTCGTCAAGGAATTGGTCGAGATTGTTGGCTATTGTCAGGCGGCCCGATTCGGGGTCGATGTTGTAGGAGGCAAGCATGAAAGGCACCTGCATCTCCACCTCGTCGCGGTGGGACTGCCCTTCGGAATTGAGCCATTCTTTCCATCCGGGACGTGAAAAATAGCGGCCGTCGGGGAGGGGTTGCCACTTGCTGTTGTAAAACTTGATGTTGCTGTCAAGTCCCGGGGCGGCTACGGTCGAGACAAGCGCTATGATGGTGTCGTTGCCGCTTGTCAGCAACGCGAGCTGGATTGACGACGAGTCAGTCATCCTCGCCGACAGGACTGCCGGGGTCATGTCGGTGATTACCGACTTGCCGTTGAGCGAGTTGCCCGACCGGGTGTCAAGGCCGTTGCTGAAGTAGTCGACCATGTCCATTCTGACATTTGATTCGAGCAGCGGGAATATTTTCTGCGGTGCGTCGACAAATGCCTTTGCGGCAGTCAGCTGTGCCGTGGCACTCAGTATCGAGCTTACTGCCAGAAGAAATAATACTGCAAATTTTTTCATTTTCTGCGTGGTTTGTGTTTGCGTTTGAAGTAGTCGGCCACGGTTTCGGGTTCGTCGTCAGGCTCGTGGGGCACCTCTGAGGCCGATGTGCCTTTCTTGTTTTTGCGGTTGGAGGCCCGGGCATAGTCCTTGTCGGGTGAGGCGATTTCGCAATAAAGGCGTTTCCCGAAAAATTCTGACCCGGTCAGTCCGGCGACAGCGCGTCGCGCGTCGGCTTTCTTTACATCAAATAGGGTATAGGACGGGAGCAGGTCGATGCGGCCCACGTCGACACGCTTGCCCTGCACCTCGCGGTTGAGCAGTTCGATGAGGTTTCCGGCAAAAAAACCGTCGCGTTTGCCGACGTTTATATACACGCGCTCCATGCCGCGTTCAGCCGTGCGGCGGTCTTTCTCCTTGTCGTTTTTGGGACGGTCGTGTCCCTTCTCTTTTTTCTCCTTGCGGGGTTTCTCGTCAATGAAGTCAATCTGTGGCGCGTCCTTGTAATAGTTGAGCAGGCGGTTGAATTCCAGCGAGATGACACGTTTGAGCAGGTCCTGTTCGCTTAACCATTCGAGCTTGCGGCTGATGCCCGGAATATAGCGGGCAATCTCCTCCTCGTCGACTTTTACACGCTCGATGCGGTCGGCAAGGTTGTAAAGCTGCTTCTCGATGATGTGTTCGGGGGTGGGAACCTCCTTGCGCTCGAAAGTCTTGCCGATTTTCTTTTCGATTTCGCGCAGTTTTCCTTTCTCGCGCGAGTGGATAATGGCGATCGACACGCCCGATTTTCCGGCGCGGCCGGTTCGGCCCGAGCGGTGGTTGTAGACCGCCGTATCATCGGGGAGGCCGTAATTGATGACATGGGTGAGGTCGTCAACGTCGAGGCCGCGGGCGGCAACGTCAGTTGCCACGAGCAGAGTGACTACCCGGTCGCGGAATTTCTTCATGACGATGTCGCGTTGCTGTTGTGACAGGTCGCCGTGAAGCGCCTCGGCGTTATATCCGTCCTGAATCAGCTTGTCGGCAATCTCCTGTGTGTCGCGTCGTGTGCGGCAGAAGATGATGGCGTAGATATTGGGCGAATTGTCGGCGATGCGTTTCAGGGCAAGGTATTTGTCGCGGGCGTTCACCATATAATATATGTGGTGGACGTTGGCTGCACCCTCATTTTTTGTCCCGACGACGATTTCCTCGTAATCTTTCATGTATTTGCGGGCAATCTTCATGATGTCGGGGGGCATTGTTGCCGAGAACATCAGCATCTTGCGGTCGGCGGGAACATAGGAAAGGATTTCCTCGATTGACTCAAGGAATCCCATGTTGAGCATTTCGTCGGCCTCGTCGAGGACTACGGTATTGACATTGTCGAGGTTGACAACACCGCGCTTGATAAGGTCGATTAGTCGGCCCGGGGTCGCTACGATAATCTGTACGCCCGCTTTCAGTGAGCGGATCTGGCTCTCTATGCTTGAACCGCCGTAGACGGGGAGAACTTTTACTTCGGGAATATATTTGGAAAAATCCGTGAGGTCGCTGCCTATCTGAAGGCACAGTTCGCGGGTCGGCGAGAGAATCAGTGCCTGAGGTTTCTTTATGACGGGGTCAATGCGCTGCAGCACCGGCAGGCCGAAAGCCGCTGTTTTGCCCGTGCCTGTCTGTGCAAGTGCCACAATATCTTGTGCGTCACCGAGCAGGCGCGGTATAACTCTTTCCTGAATGGGCATCGGGGACTCAAATCCGAGTTCTTCCACGGCTCGCCGCAACGGCTCGTCAACGCCAAGTTCTTTAAATGATTTCATTAAATTGATGATTAAGTTTTTTAGTCCCGCAAATTTTTTTGTGAAACGTAAGCGGAGAAAGGTGAAGATAATGGTTTTATAAAATAAAAAGTATTATTTTCACTCGGCCATACCCCTGAATTGTCACTTTTCACGTTATTTGTTGCGAAAGTTGAATTAAAATATTCTACAAAGATACGATAATAAATAACGTATTCAATGATAAAAACCAAATAAAAGCAAATATGGTTTATCGTCAATGGCGGTAATTGAGTCGTAAATGCTTATCTTTGTGGCGAAATGGCGATTGTTGCGCCCGATTGAGATTTCCTCGCTGACGGCCGATTAACATTTGTTGTCAGATACCTTTGCTTGATTATTCGTAACTTTGTACCGGCGTTACTGACCCGAGGAGGATTGGTGGCGTTTCGGAATAAATTTTTTATAAAGTTATGAAAGGATTGTTTAAAAGGTATCTGGTTTTTGTATTGGGTCTTTATTTCCTGTCGGTCGGTATTGTGCTTATTGTAGAATCTTCGTTGGGAACCACGCCCATCTCATGCCTTAACTATGTTGTCAGCATCAATACCCCCCTGACACTGGGGTCGGCTACTTTCCTTTTCAACGTATTGCTCATCTTCATCCAGTTTTTGCTCATTCGCGGAAACAATGAACGCAAGGACAGGATTGAGATACTGTTGCAGATACCGTTCTCATTCCTGTTTGGCGCGTTTATCGACGTGAACATGTATCTGTTGTCAGGTGTCGGAGTGTCGGGTTATGCCGGATGCCTGTGCTTGCTGGCCGTGGGGCTGCTTTTCCAGTCGGTCGGCGTAGTGCTTGAGCTGAAGCCCAATGTCGCCATAATGAGTGCCGAGGGGGTGGTAAAATATGCCTCGCGCCGCTACAACAAGGATTTCGGACGGCTTAAAGTGTGTTTCGACGTGTTGCTTGTCCTGTCGGCTGTCCTCGTCTCGGTGTTGATGGCCGGACGGATTGACGGGGTGAGGGAGGGCACGCTGATAGCCGCCGTGTTTACCGGCTATGCAGTGTCGTTTCTCAGCCGCAAGGTCATGACCCGCGCCAATCTGAACCGCATCACCTCACTTGGCCGCTAACCGCTCGCGCAGCTCGGTCGGGGTTTCGTTGAATGCCTCGCGGTAGCACTTGGAGAAATAGGCCGGGGAGGAACCCCCCACTTCGTAGGCTATCTCGCTGATATTTTTTTCGGTCGTGGTCAACAGGTGACGGGCCTGTTTCAGCCGCAGACGGCGCATCAGTTCAACCGGCGAGTAGTTGGTCAGCGCCTTTATCTTGCGGTAGAACTGAGACCGCCCCATGGTTAAATTTTGAAATTAATATCT
>DLAR01000023.1:53753-59274 GCA_002494015.1 Porphyromonadaceae bacterium UBA7042
CATTACACCTCGGTCACATAGCTACAGCTATGCTCCCTCTGTGTAATAACAAGTTAACTGAAAGATGCTACCACTTTGGATTAACATTTGTTATTAAACAACCTCTGAATAAATCATGAAAGATGTAGTTGTAGGAATGGGCGAGGCTCTGTGGGATGTCCTTCCCGAAGGTAAAAAAATAGGCGGCGCACCGGCCAATTTCGCCTATCATGTGTCGCAATTCGGCCTTGACAGTGCCGTGGTCAGCGCGGTCGGCGATGACGCTCTCGGTGCCGAGATAATTGAAAATTTCAATCAGAAAGGGCTCCGGCACCTCATCGAGACAGTGCCTTACCCGACCGGTACCGTGCAGGTCGAAATCGATCAGGCCGGCATCCCCCAGTATGAAATCAAGGAAAATGTAGCGTGGGACAACATCCCTTATACCGCCCGCCTTGAAAACCTTGCCGAGCGCACCCGCGCAGTCTGTTTCGGGTCGCTCGCACAGCGCAACGTCGTGTCGCGCAACACCATCAACCGTTTTCTCGACGCGATGCCGCAGGACGACAGCCGCCTGATTGTCTTTGACGTTAACCTGCGTCAGGGATTTTTCAACAAAGAGATTTTATGCAACTCGATGACACGTTGCAATATTCTGAAAATCAACGATGAAGAACTCGTGACAGTCAGCCGCATGTTTGGCTATCCCGGCATCGACCTTCAGGACAAGTGCTGGATTCTGCTTGGCAAATACAACCTCAAAATGCTGATTCTCACATGCGGCATCAACGGCAGCTACGTCTTCACCCCGGGAAATGTGTCGTTCCAGCCTACTCCCAAGGTCGAAGTTGCCGACACCGTGGGCGCGGGCGACTCCTTCACCGCCGCCTTCATCTCATCCATTCTCAAAGGTCTCCCCGTCGCCGAGGCCCACAGACGCGCCGTCGACACCTCGGCCTATGTCTGCACCCGGCAGGGCGCGATGCCCGTCCTCCCCGCCGACCTCCTGAAATAACCCGGTTGTGACCTGTTACCCCGCAAGCGGCGTTACACCACAGTGTAGCGCCGCTTGCGGGATAACAGGTCAACTGCATTGCGTCCCTGTCTGTTGAATATCTGTTCTTTGAAAGCCATCCGGGTTTGTTCATGCATCGCGATTTATCGCGGCACCCGAGTCCTTGCTGCAATTATGCACTATGCATTGAAACAAAGCGACATTATCGCATTACACACCCTTTTAAACCATTGTATCTTTGCGGAAAAACTCTAAAATATAGACTTATGAAAACCGACAATCCAACTTTTCCGTGCTTGATTTCCGACCGCGCTTTCCGCAAAATTATCTCGATGTACTTTTACGTTTTTGAACACGAGTGGCTTGTCCGTCTCGCTGTCCGCATGAAGGTGATGAACGCTGTGTATGAATATGTTACCACCGGTAATGTCATTCTCGAAAAACGAGATGAGATTGAGATGGAGATTTTTGAAATCCACCGTCCCTTTATGGACAATGCTATCCGCCGCGCACGCATCGCCCGCGAGGCAGCCGCGCGTCGCAAGGCCAAGAAGGCTGCCGAAACCCAAAAGACCCTTCCCGAGACCGAAGAACCTGCTTCCGAGCCTGCAAAGGCCGAACCGATTCCCGTCGAATCCCCACGGTCCGAGAACTCTCCCGAAACTGTCGAAACTGCTGAAATCATAGAAACCGCAGAACCGGTCGAAGTCATCGAATCAGTTCCCGCCGAATCAGTTCCCGCCGAGCCGGCCACCGGCGTTACGCGCAAGGTTGTCAAGGCCGAGATGGTGCGTGACGGCGAAGACATAGGCTGGCGTTTCGGCAAATACATCATCTTCCATTAGAAGACAAAAGCGGTTCGAAAATCTTGGTAGTGTTTTTTGCAAGTCCTTTCATATCTCCTATGGTGTGTCAAACATCCGGTTAAAATGTCGGGTCTGGAGTGCCTTCAGGTATCTGTCGGGGTATTTTGCCTTAAAGTAGTACCACGCGAAAAATCGATTGAGAGTATAGAGATAGTCTCCTTCAGGCACAAGCTGTTTTTGCCATGCCGATTTGATTTTTTTGAAAGAATAAAGATTGAAAAGCAATTCAATTTCAGGCAGGTCAAGATGTCGCATAGTCATTGCTATAAGCTGGCTGTCGTCAATATTGGATAGGGTTACCGACTCCTGCTCATAGGACCAAAAGGCATGTTCTTTTTTGAGGCTGTCAAGAAGTTTATGCTTGATAGACGCAATTCTTTTTCTATCTCTGATAATCATAATGCAAATATAACAACAATTTTGCGAAAACACAACCTCACAATTTTGTCCCTTATTAAGAAATGTGAAAAAGGAGACGATTTTTTGGAAAAATTTGTAACTTTGAAGACTCAACACGTTTCGTAAACGCACCAATTGGACTCATTTATGAACACAAAGATGTTTTGCCGTTACATTATTGCTGCCGTCATGTCAGTCTTGGCAGTTTCGGTGACTGCTCAGGATGCTGATTCGGTCTACCCCCTGCACTATGAGGCTTCGGCCACGCTTGGCGCGGGTGACGGCACGTTTGCACCCTACTATATCACGGCGATGCGCCACGGACGTTTTTCTCAGAAATACAATGCGCAGGCCGAGGGAAAGGTGTGGCGGCCCATGCCGCTTGACCGTCGGTTCAGCTACGGTTTTGGCGTTGACCTGATTGCGGGGTATGCCTCGGCCAATGACTATGAGCGTTTTAATGCCGAGACTCAGTCGTGGTACACCCACAGCGAGCGTCCCTCGTCGGCGTGGATTCAGCAACTGTATGGCGAGGTGAAATATCGAGGTGTATTCCTTACTCTCGGACTGAAAGAGCACGGCTCGGCGCTGTTGAACCAGCGGCTTTCGAGCGGCGACCTTGTCGAGAGCGGCAACGCGCGACCCATTCCCGAGGCCCGTGCCGGGTTTGTCGACTTTCAAGACATCCCGTTCACTCGCGGGTGGGTGCAGATTCAAGGCGAAATATCATTTGGCAAGATGACCGACAGTGACTGGTGGGCCGACCGGTTCAACTACTACGACTACCACGTCACCTCGGGGCAGTGGTACAACTACAAGCGGTGCTATTTCCGCACTAATCCCTCTAAACCGCTGTCGGTCACGGTCGGGATGCAGGCTGCCGCCACTTTTGCCGGGACAACCCGGCTGTATTATCGCGGCGAGTTGCAGCGGGAAGACCGCCGCAAGCTGAAACTGAAAGACTTTTTCAATATGTGGATTCCCCACGAGGACGGCGGCGAGGATTTTTACTCGGGCAACCATCTCGGGTCATGGGACTTCAACGCCCGTTACCTGTTTAAGAACGGCACGGTTGTCAAGGCTTATTTTTCATGGCCGTGGGAAGACGGGTCGAGCATTGGCCGCCGCAACGGCTGGGACGGTATATGGGGACTCGAATATGCCGCCCCGGAGCGCGGATATGTCTCGGGCGCGGTGATTGAATATCTCGATTTCACCAATCAGTGCGGCCCCATCCACTATGCTCCCGGCGACCATCCCGGCACCTCGCTGACCTCCGAGGCTACGGGGGGCGACGATTACTACAACAACGCCACCTACAACTCCTATGCCAACTATGGCCTCTCCATCGGCACTCCCGCCCTTCTCGCGCCGTTATACCAGCTCAACGGATTCCTTGTCTACCGCGCCAACGCGATGCGGGGATTCCACGTCGGGATCGAGGGGACGCTCAGTCCCGTACTCGACTACCGTGTCAAGGGCGGCTACCGCAAGGCGTGGGGCTCCGGCTACCGGCTGCTCCCGGCTCCGGTGCATCTGACATCGCTCATGGCCGAGGCTACGCTGCGCATCCCCGAGGTCAGGGGACTGAGTGTCAACTGCATGGTCGAAGTTGACCGAGGCAACATGCCGTGCAATGCATTCGGGGCGATGGTGACGGTAAGATATGACGGAATTTTTAATATAAATAAGAAATGAAACTCAGGATATACAACATATTTTTCCTCTTGGTCATGGCTGCGGGTTTCCTGACCGGCTGCACGCAGAACGACGGCGACATTGGCCCGTGGTTCGGCCGCTGGCGCCTTGACAAGATGACCTGCGACGGCAAAAACATGGATATTTATGCCGACGCTGACATGAGGCTCGTCTACTGGTCGTTTCAGAACAACATTGTGCGCATCGCTGTCCAGCACGCCCACGACGTTGAAGAAACAACCTTCGGACGGTGGTCGCAGCAGGACGACTTGTTGCTGCTTGACTTCACCGCAGCCGGCGACCCGGTGGATAATCCCGGAATTTTCACCCCTCCGGCAATCCTGCACTTTGAATCTGACGAAATCAACCGACTGACAATAAACGAGATGACCGACAGCTACCTCGACCTCTCCTATCATGGTGCCGACGGCCGTCTCTATCAATATTTTCTCAAAAAAGTAATCTGAACAATGGAGAAAGTCCTCGTTACCGGCGCCGACGGTTTTATCGGGTCACATCTGACCGAATTGCTCCTTGCCGAGGGGTATGCCGTCCGCGCTTTGTGTCAATATAACTCATTCAATAACTGGGGATGGCTTGACAATGTGCGCCATCCCGATCTTGAGATAGTCACCGGCGACGTGCGCGACCCCAATCTCTGCCGCGTCATCACCGACGGCTGCTCGACTGTGTTCCATCTCGCCGCGCTGATAGCCATCCCTTACAGCTATGTCGCCCCTGACAGCTATGTGGATACTAACATCAAGGGCACGCTGAACATCTGTCAGGCTGCGCGCGACTGTGGCGTGAAACGACTGATTGTCACCTCGACAAGCGAGGTCTATGGAACAGCCAAGTATGTCCCCATCGACGAGAAACACCCGCGGCAGCCCCAGTCGCCCTACTCGGCCACCAAAATCGGTGCCGACGCGATTGCGATGAGTTTCTTCAACGCATTCTCCCTCCCCGTGGTGCTTGCCCGGCCTTTCAACACCTATGGACCGCGCCAGAGTGCCCGCGCAATTATCCCGACGATTATCACTCAGATAGCCGACGGAAAACGCGAGATAAAGGTAGGCGACCTGACTCCCACGCGCGATTTCAACTATGTGACCGATACCGCCGCCGGATTTCTCGCCCTTGCCCGTGCCGAGGGTATCGAGGGACGCGAGATAAACATTGCCACCGGTGTCGAGGTGTCGATGCGCGAGACTCTCGAAACGATTGCCCGGCTGATGGGGGCCGATGTCAACTATGTGACCGACCCTCAACGTCTCCGCCCGTCGGGCAGCGAGGTGTTCAGGCTGTGTGGCGACAACACGCTCATCACTACCCTGACACCGTGGCGCCCGCGTTTCAATCTTGAACAAGGATTGAAAGAGACTATCGACTGGTTTACCACGGGCGACAATCTCAAGATGTATAAAACCGAAATCTACAACCGATGAACCGATTCAACCGACCGGACAACAGCCTTAGAGGGCGTTTCATAACAAATGTTAAATCCAAAGCCCGTTTTTACGAGTCGGATTTTGACATGAATCGAGGGAGCATAGCTGTAGCT
>DLAR01000066.1:0-8216 GCA_002494015.1 Porphyromonadaceae bacterium UBA7042
AAATTTCATGCGCCGGCCCTGAATTAATTCACGGCTGAATTTGTAATAACGCCTCTTTTTATTAACTTTGTAGTTCAATAAATTTAAGAGTATGTTTACGTTTGACTTATGTTAAGATTTAGAGAAATTTTTCGAGCCCGTTTTTAGATTTTGAAAAAGAGTTATGGGGTTCCATAATGACTGAACAAATGCTTAAACAGTGCTCGAAAAAGGCTATAAAGATTTCATAAAGTTAAAAGTAAACATATTCTAAGACATCTTAAACTCATTAAGTTAATGAAAAAGTTTTTCATGGCATTTCTCGGCACGTTGGCCGGGATATGGTTTTCGGCCCTGTTGTTGTTTGTCGGTTTTTTTATCGTGTTGTCGGCCGCCGTTGCCTCCGGCTCTAAAGATTCCTCGGTAAAGATTTCTGATAACACGGTGTTGCATATCCAGCTAAACGGCATAATCAATGACCGTCAGGAACCTGTCGATATAATGGCCCAGTTGCAGGGCAATGATGTTCCGACCCAGTCACTCAACGAGATTGTCGGGGCAATCGAAAAAGCTGCCGATGATGACAAGATTTCCGGAATCCTCATTGACTGCTCCGGTTCGTCGGCCGGGATGGCGCAGCGTCAGGCTATCTATAAAGCCTTGAAGAATTTCCGCAAGAAGTCGGCCGACAAATGGGTATATGCCTACTCTGACAGCTATACCCAAGGCGACTATCTGATTGCCGCTGCCGCCGACAGCATGTTTATCAACCCCATCGGAGAGATTGACATTCACGGCCTCTCCGCAACGACGCTCTACTACAAGGACCTGATGGATAAACTTGGGGTCGAGGCGCAAGTCGTTAAGGTGGGCACTTACAAAAGCGCCGTCGAGCCTTTCCTCCTCAATGGAATGTCAGAGGCATCGCGCGAGCAGCAACAACTCTATCTTGGAAACATCTGGAATGAGTTTGCCGGACAAATCGCCCAATGCCGCAAAGTCAGTGTCGACACTGTGAACAGCTGGGCCGATTCATTCATCTTTGCAAAGGGCACTCCTTGGTACATCAGCCACGGGGTGGTCGACCGCGCCCTATACCGCCATCAGCTTGACGAGAAAATCAAGGAGGTTACCGGTGAGGATACCCCGGTCTATTTGACCCCGTCGGAATACTGCAAGTCAGTAGATATAAACAAAATGGGAAAAGGCAAGGGCGCGACAATTGCCGTCCTCTATGCCACCGGCGATATTACGGCCAACGGTAAGGACGGCATCGCCTCGGAGCGTCTTGTCCCCGAAATTCTGAAACTTGCTGAAAATGATGACATCGACGCGCTCGTGATGCGCGTGAACTCGGGTGGCGGCAGCGCGTTTGCATCCGAGCAGATATGGGAGGCCCTTGAACAATTCAAGAAAATAACCAAGAACAAGAAACCATTCTATGTCTCTATGGGCGATTATGCCGCTTCGGGAGGTTATTATATCTCGTGTGGTGCCGACAAGATTTATGCCGAGCCTGTGACCCTTACCGGCTCAATCGGTATTTTCGGCATAATCCCAAATGCCAACAAACTGATTACCGAGAAAATCGGAGTAAAGACCGGCACTGTGTCTACCAATGCCAACGGAAATTTCCCGTCGCTGCTTGAGCCTATGACCGAGTCGCAGCGCGCTGCCATGCAGTCCTATGTTGACCGCGGTTATGAACTGTTTACAAGCCGTTGTGCCAATGGCCGCAATATGCCTGTAGACTCAATCAAGAAAATTGCCGAAGGGCGTGTTTGGGACGGAACAGAGGCTCTTAAAATCGGTCTTGTCGACGAGCTCGGCGGCCTTGATGCCGCAATTGCCGACATAGCCTCGCAGCTTGGAGCCGAAGGCTCTTACACTGTAACCGAGTTCCCGGCTGTCGAACTTAAATGGTACGACGCTATTTTCGCTGCCGGTCTTGATGTGAAAGAATCTATCGTGCGCAGTGCGCTTGGTGAAAACGCGTCGCTCTACGAGACTCTTGAACGCGTGAAAGGCATGTCGACACTCCAGTGCCGCATGGAAACGGTGGAAATCAGATAATAACAGCCTAATACATATCGCTGATGGCCCGTCACAAACTACTTTCCATGCTGCTGTTGCTGCCCATATCCAAAGTGTATGGACTGGTGATGGCTGTGCGGAATCGTATGTTTGAGTCAGGATTGCTGAAACAACAATCGTTTGATGTTCCCGTAGTCGTTATCGGAAACATCGCTATGGGTGGCACTGGTAAAACGCCGCATGTGGAATATACTGTCGGCGCGTTGCGTGACAGGTATACTGTAGGTGTGCTGTCACGCGGCTACAAAAGGGCGACCTCGGGATTTGTGCTCGCGACCCCGCAGTCACGTCCCGAGGACATCGGTGACGAGTCTTATCAGATTTATCGCAAATTCGGACCAGATGTGACGGTGGCTGTCTGTGAGAGCCGTGTCGAAGGCATAAGGCGGATGCTCGAAATAAATCCGGCCATCAACATGATAATCCTCGATGATGCGTTTCAGCACCGTTATGTCAAGCCGACCGCCTCGGTCGTGCTGACCGAGTATAACCGTCCCGTGTTCAGCGACAAACTTTTGCCCTACGGCCGTCTGAGGGAACCCAAGTCGGCCCTTAACCGCGCCGATATTGTCATTGTGACTAAGTGTCCCGAAGAAATGAAACCGATGGAGTATCGCATTTTCAAGGAAAATCTCAACCTTTTTCCCTATCAGATGCTTTTCTTCTCGCGTTATCGCTACGGACATCTGGTCCCGATATTCGTCGATGACGCTCCGGAGATTCCGTCGCTTGACGCTATGACTGACCGTGACGGATTGCTGGTTGTCACCGGGGTGGCCAATCCCAAGCCATTTGTGAGGTATCTGCGTGCCCATTCGGCTCGCGTAAAGCTGAAACGATTTGGCGACCATCACAATTTCACGGCATCTGACATGGAAAGTATTTCACGCGCCTACGACGAGTTGCCCGGCGAAAAAAAATATATAGTCACAACTGAGAAAGATGCTGTCAGGTTGCTGAATAACCCCTATTTCCCTCATCGGCTGAAAAGGTGGATATTCTATATACCCATTCGTGTCGAGTTTATCCAGCAGTCAGAGAGTGGCGACTTTGTAAACGGACTTGTAAAAACACTTCGCAACGCCCGGTTGTTTAACCCTTGATGCCTCTTGTTTCAGTTGTACTTACCTTAATAATATAATAACATCAAAATTTTAATGTATCATGCTTGAAAAAATCAAAGAAACTGCCGAATTCCTGCGTTCGCGCGTAAACGGCGATATGCCCACGACCGCCATCATTCTCGGTACCGGTCTCGGCGCGTTGGTTGACCACATGGACGACAAACAGTATATACCCTATGCCGAAATCCCCAATTTCCCAGTCTCGACCGTGGCAGGGCACAGCGGAAACCTCATTTTCGGCAAGCTCGGCGAAAAGCGTGTCATTGCCATGCAAGGACGTTTCCACTACTATGAGGGATATGACATGAAACAGGTTACATTCCCCGTTCGCGTGTTCAAGGCGCTCGGTGTGGACACTCTCTTTGTCAGCAACGCTTCGGGCGGCATGAACAAGGAATTCGTTGTGGGCGACGTGATGGTGATCACTGACCACATCAACCTTTTCCCCGAGCATCCCCTGCGCGGTAAGAACTACGAGGAACTCGGCACCCGTTTCCCGGCAATGACCGAAGCCTACGATAAGAAACTCGTCGCTTTGGCCGATAAGATTGCCGAGGAAAAAGGCATCCGCCTGATGCACGGAGTCTATGTAGGCGTTACCGGTCCGACCTTTGAGACGCCCGCCGAATATGAGTTCTACCGAGTCATCGGCGGTGACTGCGTCGGTATGTCGACTGTTCCTGAAGTTATCGTTGCCAATCATGCCTCTATGCGCGTCTTCGGCCTCTCAGTCATCACTGACCTTGGCGGCAAAGATGTCACTCAGGTACCGACCCACGAGGAAGTACAACAGGCCGCTCTCATCGCACAGCCCAAGTGTCTTGAGATAATGAAAGAACTTGTAAATCGATTCTGACATCGTTAAAAAAGTGAAAGGTGAAGGGTGAGAAGTAAAGGGTGAAAAGTAAAAAAACTATTATCCTCACCTTTCACCCTTCACTTTTCACAATAAATAAACTACATAGGAAATGGAAATATCTGAACTTGGTGAATTTGGACTAATCGACCGTCTGACCCGCGACCTGCCGCATCACAACGACTCCACGTTGCGAGGGGTGGGGGATGACGGCGCGGTACTCCGCTATCCTTCGACCGACGTGCTTGTCACAACTGATTTACTTCTCGAAGGAGTCCATTTTGACCTCACCTACGTCCCGCTGAAACATCTTGGCTACAAGTCGGCGATTGTCAATTTCTCCGATATATATGCAATGAACGGAACGCCGCGCCAGATTACCGTCTCACTCGGTATCTCCAAGCGTTTCACCGTTGAGCATATCGAGGAACTGTATGCCGGCATTCGCCTTGCATGTGAGATTTACGGTGTTGACCTCATCGGTGGTGACACCACTTCGTCACGTCAGGGGCTTGTCATCTCGATATCATGTATAGGTGATGTTGAGCATGGCAAAGCAGTTTGCCGCGATGGAGCTAAAGACACAGATCTCATCTGCGTGTCAGGTGACTTCGGGGCCGCCTACATGGGGTTGCAGCTTCTCGAACGCGAGAAAATCGCGTCGGCGGGGCAGAAAGACTTCGTGCCGCAGTTCCAAGGCAAGGAATATCTTGTCGAACGGCAGCTCAAACCCGAGGCTCGGCGAGACATCGTGGCCGAGTTGGCCAAAGCCGGTATCGTGCCGACCGCAATGATGGATGTCAGCGACGGTCTCAGCTCAGAGCTACTACACATCTGCAAGCAATCCCACACCGGATGCCGTATCTATGAAGACCGCATCCCCATCGACTATCAGACTGCCGTAATGGCCGAAGAACTCGGTATGAATCTTGTCACAGCCGCGCTTAACGGCGGCGAGGACTACGAGCTGCTGTTCACCGTGCCACTCCATTTCCATGACCGTGTCGAAAAACTTCCCGGAGTCAAGCTTATCGGCCACATTACAAAGGAAGAACTCGGTTGCGCGATGATTACACGCGACGGTGCCGAAATTTCTCTGCGTGCACAAGGCTGGAACCCGTTGAAAGCTGAAAATAAGGAATGAAAAGACGGCTTTTATCTCTGTTGATGCTTTTGGCTGCCTTCCTCCCGCTCAGGCTGAGTGCGGCGGACACGCAGCAGCTTACCGATGAGGACTATAACCGTCTAATGGAGTCAGGCGATGCCGGCCGCGTGGTGTTTATCGATTTCTATGCCGACTGGTGCGGCCCATGCCACAGTTATGCCCCGACTTTTGACGCCCTTGCCGAGCAATATGGCCGTCAGGCGGCTTTCTATCGTGTTAATGTCGACAATTGCCCCGGATTGGTGGAAAAATACAATGTTTCTGCTGTCCCGCTGACTGTTGCCGTACATTCAGTCGACAAGAGCTTCCGCACAATCGGCGAACTCGACATGTCTGCATTGCAGTCTTTCATTGTCCGAAATCTCATATCTTATAAAGCCGATCATCCTTCAGAACGCTGATAAAGGGTATCGCTTGTCAGGCCGCGTGCCGCCGTGAATAATTATTGTTAATTTTTCACGGCGGCACGCGGCCTAACTTGCTATTTCCATGAGAAATGAGTAATTTTGCGTCAGATAATAATCCATCATTTTTCTCTCATGAACCGGTTCTTTATAATGGCTATTGTGGCAACTCTCTCGGCGGCGCTTTCGTGTGGTCACCGTGCCGAAACATCGTCGGCAACAGCCGTGGGAACTGATTCAGCTACAGTTGATGCAGTACCGCTGCCGGTTGTGATAGCGCGTCTTCCCGATACTGTTTGTGAATCGGCACAGGTTGTGAAATCGCGTGTCATTGTCTCTGACACGGCTTTGTCGGGTCGTCTGGCATCGGTCGTTGACCTTTATGATTCTAACCCCGGGGCATTTACCTTCCGTAAAGGAGCCGGTCGCCGTTCTGATTTTGTCGGTCGTGTGAGCGGTCGTCCCGATACTGTTGTTGTTGACTGGCGTTTTACGACGGCCGTAGACAATCGTGAAACAGATTTCGGTACTTGGGGTGGAGGCACGGGATGGACCGGCCAGCCTCTCTATGTCGAATGGCCCGACAGTTGCATCGCTCGGTTCAAGACTGGTGGTTATGCCCCTCGCGAAATTATTGTCGGCTCCCTCGACGGAAATGTTTATTTTGTTGACTACGAGACTGGCAATGCATCCCGTGAGCCTGTCTCGGTCGGCAATCCCATAAAAGGAACCGTCTCCCTCGACCCGATGCTCAACGGAAACCTTTATGTTGGGCAGGGCATCCCCGCCGAAAGACCTTTCGGTGCGTTGGTCATCGATCTTTTCAGCCATCGTGTTTCTCATTTCTTCCCCGAGGACCCGGCCGCGATGCGCCGCTGGGGTGCTTATGATTCCTCCCCGGTCAGGGTGGGGCAGTTCCTTTTCCGTCCCGGCGAAAACGGCAGTGTCTACAAGTTTGTCGTTTCACCCGGCGACTTGAAACTACACTCTGTACTACGTTATACGGTCAATGGGGCCGCGCCGGGTATAGAATCCTCGATGGGGGTTTACCGCAACTATGGTTATGTTGCCGATAATCATGGCAACATAATCTGCATCAATCTCGACACTATGCGCCTTGTGTGGCGCTATCCACTTGGCGATGATACCGATGCAACCCCGGTTGTCGAGGTCGAGAATGATCGCCCAGTGGTATATGTCGGGTGCGAGGTCGACCGTCAGGACTCAATTACGGGGCGTGCCCGTTTTGTAAAGCTCGACGGTCTTGACGGCTCGCAGTTGTGGAAAAATGAAATTGTCGCTTATCGTGCCAATATAAATAAAAAACATTTTGACGGCGGCTACTATGCCTCCCCACTTCCCGGCTCAGGCAATTGTTCTGACATGATTTTTGCAAACTGCGTCCTGAACACCCGGGGGCAGAATGGCCGGTTTGTCGCCCTTGACCGTGCGACCGGCGACACACTCTATTCCGTCCCGCTCAAGTGTTATGCATGGTCATCTCCGGTAGGGTTTCTCAACGAGCGCGGCGAAATGTTTGTATTCACCGCCGACTGTGCCGGAAATGTATATATAATTGACGGAAAGACCGGCGAGATAACCTATACTGCCCGCGTGGGCAATAACTTTGAATCTTCTCCCGTCGTTGTGGGTTCCTCGGTGGTAGTCGGGTCCCGTGGCGACACAATTTTCAAAATGACACTGAAATGAAAAAGATAATATCCTCCCTTCTGCTACTGTGTGTTGCAATTTCTGTCTCGGCCGGCCGGCTGACGTCACATGCTGAAAAGGTGCTGAACGCCTATAATTTCTGGCTTTATACCCCTGAGGACAACCCTGCTGATGAGGTCGAGCCGAAACCACTAATCGTTTTTCTGCACGGTGCCAGCCTCTGCGGAAACAACCTTGACAAAGTGCGCCGCTACGGTACAATTGACGCTATCGAGAAGGGTCGCAAAATAGATGCCTACGTTATCGCGCCGCAGAATCCCGGTGGCTCGTGGAATCCCCGCAAAATCATGAATATAATCGACTGGGTGGGTGACAATCACAATATCGACTATGACCGCATCTATGTCATGGGAATGAGCCTCGGTGGTTACGGCACAATCGACATGGTTGCCACCTATCCCGACCAGATCGCGGCCGCAATGGCCCTTTGCGGCGGAGGCACGGTCAGTGACTTGTCGGGACTGAACGAAGTGCCGTTGTGGATTGTCCACGGTACCGCCGACCGCGCCGTAAGCATCGGACAGAGTGACCGCGTGGTCTCGGCGATGCGGAAGGCCGACGACGCAACCCCACGTCTTGTCTATGACCGCGTCCCGGGCATGAACCACTCCCAGCCGGCCCGATTCTTTTATCTTCAGGAAAGCTACGACTGGCTCATGAGCCACAGCCTGAAAGACAACGGGCGCGAAGTCCGCGAGACATTCGACCCCGCCGGGGGAATCCTTAAAACCGCCTACAAAGACCTCAAATCTACAGGCCGACGTAAAACTGCAGCCTCCAAGTCGCGCAAATCAGGCAGAACATCCTCAACCCGCAAGTCAAAATCCAATTCCTGATAAATAAGAAAACAAAAGTGCGTCACA
>DLAR01000066.1:8518-16629 GCA_002494015.1 Porphyromonadaceae bacterium UBA7042
TGTGACGCACTTTTGTTTTCTTATCGTCTCGGATAAATAGATTACTCGCTCAGGAAGTGGTCACCGGTCGAAGTGACGATTGAGCGGTAGTAGTTTTCATCATAGCCGGGGAAATCGGGATAGACGGGCATACCCTCGGGTGTGCGCTCAAATTGTCCGTCTTTCTCTTTCTTGACGTTGCCGTCGAGATACTTGACAAGCAGGTAGTCGCCGAGATTCTTGTAGGCTTTTACATAGCGGGCCGATGCCATCGCCGTGTGGTCGTTGAGACGCTTGCGGGCCGCCGCGTCATCCATCGAGGGGATTTCGGCGAGGAGCGTGGCGACTTCGGCCGCACAGCTGTCTTCTTCTCCCTTCTGCACGCGGCGGATGTCGGGAATCATCTGGCTGTAGCGGTTATATGCCTGATTGGCCACATAGTTGGTGACCCAGAAGGCAGCATCCCATGACAGGGTCAGCATGTCGCCGTTGCCGGGGGCAAATTCGTGAGGAACCTCGGTCACGCAGTTGTAAACCGGGATGTATACGCAGGTGTTGGCATCGTCGACACCAAACCACAGGATGCCGCGCATGTTCTCGGGGTGGGCGGCGTTCATCTGTGACACAAACGAGAACCCGGTTTGCTGTGTGGCGATGGCGCGTTCATGCAGATAGGTTTTGTCGTCAACCTTGTAGGTCAGCGGTCGCCAGCGGTAGGGGACTGTATAGGGTCCTGCGCCGACATCCTTGGTCATATCCATCGGCGTGTCCTCGAAGTGGTCGCGCATCATCCATTTCATGTCATCCACACTCACCTTTTTGGCCGGTTTTACCCACAGGGGGAACGGCTCACCCTCGGCCTTCATCACCCAAGGCAGATAGGTGTCCATGCCGGGTGTGAATTTGTTAAAGAAGGCCCACACACGGCCGTCGCATCCGCGTGTCGCGCCCATGTCGGTGATGGCATAGGCTCGCGAAAAGCTGAAATCCTTGTCGTTGCCGCTGTAATATCCCTGCTTTTTGGCAAATTTTACCACGTCAGGCGAATAGATACAGTTTTCCTTGTCGTTCATCGGGAACCGGTGGATGCGGCTGTGATTGGCATGGCCTGAGATGCAGTCGTCGGGGATGCGGCGAGCTACCCACACCGCGCCTTTCTCTTTGCCTCCCTTGCCGATAAGTTCCATAATCCACGCCTCGTTGGCATCAGCGATTGAAAATGATTCTCCCGATGACGCATAGCCGTAGTCCTTCACAAGATCGGTCATCACCTTGATAGCCTCGCGAGGTGTGCGGGAGCGTTCAAGAGCGATGTATATGAGTGATCCGTAGTCGATTATGCCAGTTGTGTCAACGAGTTCCTCGCGGCCTCCCCATGTGCTTTCACTGATGGTCAGGCCATGCTCGTTCATGTTGCCTATGGTTGCATAGGTATGTGGCACCTCGGGAATCTCACCGAGATAACGCCCCGAATCCCAGTCATATACTTTGCGCATCGTCCCCGGCTCGTGGTCGGCGGCGGGACGGCTGTAGAGTTCCCCGTAGAGGGTGTGGCTGTCAGCCGCATAGGTTATCATGACCGAGCCGTCGGCCGTAGCGCCTTTTCCGGCGATAAGGCTTGTACAAGCCAATGCGGGCAACGGTAATATGACCGCTGCCGCGCATAGAATCTTATGTATTTTCATTGTCGTTTATAAATGTTCTATAATGATATGGTTAAATTACTCTGTTGCGGAGCGCGGCGGCTCGTAGGGCGGTTCAATATCATGCTCCACCAAGTGGTCGTTTTCAGCGATTTCATCCTTGATATGCTCGTTCATTTTGAGCTTTATCTGGTCAAAACCTTGGCCATACACGCCGCTGACGTTGGCCTGCGTGATGAATGCTTGGGGGTCGATGCTTTTTATGATGCGGAAGATGGTGACCGACTCGATTTTGCGGCACACTACCATAAGAATTTTGACATCCTTCTTGGTATACCACCCCATTCCGGTCAGTACCGTGCATCCGCGTTTCGCATGATTGTTGATGGCAGTCGCGATGCGTTCCCATTCATGAGAGAAGATTGTGAACTGCACCGCCTGACGGTTAGTGTTAATCATCATGTCGACCATGTAGGATACAAGCAGCAGTACCACAAATCCGTAAACCACACGGTCAAACTGGTGGAACAGGAAATAGGAGGAGGAGATAATGCAGAAATCAACATATAGCATTGTGCGCCCGACTGTCACATTGGTGTGGCGCGACACCATCGCCGCCACGATGTCAGTGCCCCCGGTGCTGCCGTTATGCACAAACACCATCCCGAGACCTATGCCGCCGAGCAACGACCCGATTATGACATTCATAAACGGCTGGTCCGGTACAAGGGGTTCGGTGAAAAACAGCGGCAGCAGTGTTATAAAGCCTGATATCATGCTCGCCCCGAAGATGGTGCGCAACACAAATTCCCTACCGACTAATTTATAGGCGAATGCAAGTAGGATAAGGTTGAGCGCATATTGCGTCAGACCGATTGAAAACGGGTTGCCGGTTAAGAAAAAGACAATCGAGCCGATGCCGGTAACTCCGCCGATAACTACCTTCTCGGGAAGAATAAAGGCACAGTACCCGAATGCATATATCAGTGTGCCCAGTGTTATCATTATGTAGTCGCGGCTCGATAGCCACAATTGCTTGCCAGAAATGCGCATGTTAGTTATTTTTTTACGGTGTAAAGATAATACACCGTTCCGACACATGCAAATAATTGTTGAAAAATGCGCGTTAATTCGTTTTATCGGGCATATAAAGAGCCCGCCCGATTCAGGAGAGAGTCGGGCGGACGGAGAAGGTAAATCGAAATATATGACAAGGCTTTTTAATAACGCCAGCAAAATGCCTTCTCTTGTCCTTATAACATCCGACCTCCCGCTACGGTTCAAAATAATACACAGTTGCTTGAAATATTTCTCGATTTGATTGTCCCGTTATTCTGACAGCTGATTGAATAAACCCCTCCACTCTCAATATTTCCCTTCTTCCCGCGTCGAAATCTCGCGATTTATGTGTAATTTTGCAATATGGAATCAGCGAGACTTGAAAAAGAACTAATTGCCGACCCGAGCCTGTGGGTGTTGTTGATGCGGCTTGGCCCGGCGGCCCTGCATGTGGCCGCGTTTTCGCTCGTCGAGGACAATTCGCTCATTTACCGCCGGTTGCCTCTAAATCGCGCCGCTATATCGGTGCTGAAGGCGACCGAGGATGCTGTATATGACAACCCTTTGTTGCTCAGTGATTTCAAGAAAGTCTACTGTGTGGTGGAATCCCCGTGGGTCATGCCGGTACCTGCTCCTATGGTTTCTGATAACCGTGATGCCGCCGCCATGTTCAACGCATGTTTTGACCCGGGAGGCAAGACGCTGATTATCGACCGTCTTCCCGAGCCTAATGCTGCTGTCATAACTGGTATAGACAGCGGGGTAGACCGCTTTATTCACCGCACTTTCAGCAATCTCTCCGTCACCGGTCACCTCGCCTCGCTGTGTCGCTATTTCCACTTGGCGCGGAGCAATAGTCCCAAGACGTATGTCAATTTCCGAGATTCGGCTTTTGACATTGTCATCATCGACGGAAACCGTCTGTTGCACGCCAACACATATAGCTACACTGATGTTGCCGATGCCGTCTATTATATTCTTGCCTGCCGCAACCGTCTGGGACTCAATGCTGAAACTGACGAGTTGCTGCTGTGTGGCGATGCCGGGCCGCGCGAGGCTGTGACTCCGTTGCTGCGCCGATACATCTCCTTGGTCATGCCGGTTATCTTCCCCCCCCGCATGTTCAAGGCTGGCCGCGAGGCGATGAAGGCTCCGTTTGATCTCATTGTGACACCATTATGCGAATAATCAGAGGAAAATACGGGAGGCGGCGTTTTTCCGTCCCCACCAATATTACTGCGCGACCAACTACTGACTTCGCGCGCGAGAACATATTTAATATAATCGAAAACATCCTTGATATCGAGGGCGCTCGGTGTCTTGACCTCTTTGCGGGGACTGGGGCGATAACCTTCGAGTTGCTGTCGCGAGGCGCGGCATCGGTGACTGCTGTGGAAAAATCACCGGTGCAGGCTCGGTTTATCCGCGAAGTCGCTGACAAGCTCGGCGAGCAGGGGCTCGTGCTTGTAAAAGGTGATGCCTTGCGGTTTATCCGCGATTGCAACACGTCATTTGACTTCGTTTTCGCCGATCCTCCCTACGATCTCCCCGGGTTTGCCGATATTCCCGGAGCTGTCCTCTCAAGCAACCTTCTTGCCCCCGGCTCCATCTTTATTCTCGAACACTCCCGCGCCCACGATTTCTCCCATCTTCCACACTTTGACCGCCACAAAGCCTATGGCAGCGTAAACTTCTCAATCTTCATCATCCCCGAGGGATAGTTATAGATTACTCAGAAAGAGGCATTATTTATCCTCTTAACAAATTTTAGCAATTAGGGGGGGTAAAATGTGGATTTTTGTGTACATTTGCAACGAAAAATAACACATACACACTTTTATTATGAAATTCAATAAAATTTTTCTTGCAATTGGAACATTGGTAATGATGGCTTTTGTAGCATCTTGCAGCAGTGACAACAATGATGAACCGGAATCGGGCAAAAGCGATTTCAGCAAATTAGAAAAACCACAGTATGCCGATACCGGTGCGAAATATCAGATTACCACACCCGGCAGTGACATCAGCTCAATCGAACTTACCGAAAGCGGCCGTTATATAATCACACGGTCATGGGCGGTTCCTTATCGAGTGGAATCATCTAAAAAGGCAAGCGCTTTAAGGGCACCGAAGGCTGTTCTTAGCCGCTCGGGAAATGATGCCTACGTCATCGGTTCCTATATCAAGGTCGGTGAGAATGAGTATATTCTCGACGGATATGGTTCAGTGGTTATTACCGGGTCGGCCGACGGAGCAGTTGAACTTATAGTATCTCCGGAAGACGGCGAATCGTTTACTGTCGGAGCCATGCAAGAGGATGCGCTTAACGATGACAGCGATGCGACTCTTGCTCTCTGCCGCTCGTGGATTCCCGTCAAGCTGCGTGCGCGCATTTCTCTTAACGGTAAGGTAATGGCAGATGAATCAGGAAATTACTCAGACTGTAACAAAATCTTTGAGCGAATAGCGCGCAAACTCGCATCTTATGACCCTGATGAGTATGATGAAGATGATTTCTTTTTTGACGAGCCAATTGCTCAGGAGGTTATTTTCACCCGAAGCGGTTCCTATGTAGTTTTGTTTGATGACGGCGAGCTGGATGCACGCATATGGAAGTGGATTAATCGTGATAATTTGTCAATCGCCTATTCTTATTCAATAACCGATTTTGACGATCCCGATGAGTCAGGAATCTGTCACCTGACATTTAATGACCACAATCTGACTGTATTTGAAAAGTATATCGAGACCGACTCGGAAGATGGCGAAAAAATGACCGTTACCACCGAGTTATGGACCTCTTTGACTGAAAAACGCTAAAAAGTAACCTTACAAAAATCTTTCACGCGGAGTCTGCTCGTTCCCGGATGCAGACTCTCGCGTGATTTTATTATTTTACATCATGAAACTCAGACTATTGACGGCCGGTGTCTTTGTCGCTGGCTGTAATTGTTTAATTCAGGCGCAGAGCCCGACAGCTCTTGCCATGACCTTGAATATCGAGGATGCGCCCTCTCACACGGTCATTCTTTCCGAGATGCCGAAAATCACATTTGTTGACAATCAGATGATTATCTCTACCGTCAGTGGCAACGATGTCATCTATTCTCTTGACAAGGTTGAATCCTATTATTTTTCGGCCATGCAGTCGGGAATCGAGGATATTGTCAGCGAGGATAAATTGCCCGCGTTTATGATTGAGACAGATGCGGTATCGGTCAAAAACCTTATGCCCGGAAACCGCATCGTCGTTTATGGTGTTCAGGGAATCGCGGTCGCCGTCGGGGTTGCCGGAAATGACGGCGTGGCAACTGTCGATACCTCGGCCCTTGCTGCGGGAGTGTATATTGTGAACTATGGAACACGGTCAACTAAAATTGTGAAAAGATGAAACGTGTCGGGTTATTGTTAATGATTTTTGCGTCATTGCTTGGCGTGAAAACAGCTGTTGCTGATGATACGAGTGTGTTTTACACTTATAACCGCGACGGTGGGATACACACCTCCTTTGTCAACCGTGTCGACTCGATTACGTTTTCCCGTGTCGATGCCGAGGGGTATGAACACGCTGATATTGTCTCCCAGCTGATATGGATGCCCGATACCGTCGTGCGCATCGACATAGCGGCGGTTGACAGTGTGTCGTTCCGCGCACCGTCGACAATTTACAATCCCGATGCGATTGTGATTGACGAGTCCCCCATGTGGGGATATGTGCGTTGGGCCGATTATACCCACATCTCACTCAACCCGTTGATTGCCCCCGCCGATCTTCCACGCGTCGGCGACCGCCTCGTCACGGTCCGGACCAACGAGCTTTTCCCTGCCGGTTTTGCCGGTGAAGTCGAGGATGTGACCGTTACGACCGACTCGGTCCTTGTGTCGTGCAAGGTGATTAATCCCGCCTTGGTTCTCGACAGGTACTATTGTGTCGGGCAGACAACCGATGTGCCTGTTGAAATAGCCAATTCCCCGCGCCGTAAGCCGGTCGACGGGATGGAGTATGGCGATTTTTATTTCGTTCTGGGATTTGATGACGAAATGGATTTTCAGGCGAGTCAGTATTTGTCAGATTATGACGAAGATTATCACAAAGCCGGGTTTGAGGCTGCCGCCAAGGGTGCATATTCATGGTATCTCACCGGAAAGGTCTATGCTGCTGCGAGATATTTTGATAAAAATGTGTTTATTGATGCCTATATTGATACTGAAGGACAATATAAGATTCACTTCGAGCTAACAGGTGGTTTTTCGGCCCGAACTGACTTTTCCAATGTTCCGTTATTTGATAATTTAGAGTTCCGAGGGATTATTCCTCAGGTTCCATTTCTTGAAGTATATGGTAAGATAAACCCCGTTATCGATTTTAAGGCTGATCTCGGCATGTATCTCGACTATGAGAAGAAAGTTTATGATTCTTACCATGTCGTGTATAATTCAAATGAAAACCTTCGGTCTTTTTTCAATGCCGAACATTCCCAAGAACCTGAGACATCTGAATTTAGGTTAATGGGTGAGGCTGAGTTGAAAATCGGAGCCGAGGCTGAGATTGCTATCCGCAATGCCGGTTATATAGATGAGGATTTTGGTGAATTCGGTCTCAAAGCTTATGTTGAAGGGGAAATTGGTGCAAAACTGTCGGCATCAATGTTATTCCCCGTTGGAACTTATACTGATTTTGAAACATCTACATCCTACTATGAGGATGCTTGGGATGAGAATAACGTTTCGTTTGGTGTATATGGACAACTTGGTGCAGGGGTCAAAGGTGTGGCCATATTCAAAGACCCCGTCGAACATCAGCAATATGGCGGTACGGTAGGGGTAAAGGCTTTGAGCCCTGAATTTAATTACACTATCGCCCGGCGCGATTTCTTCCCCGTCTTTGAATCGCCCCGCTTTTTCGGCATAACTGCGGGTAATCCCGTCAGTCTGTTCACGTCCAATCTTTCCAATAAACTGTTGTTGCCTGTCGAGGTCGGCTACAAGGTCATGGATGAGAATAATGATGAGATTTGCAAAGGTTTCTATGACAACAGTTACCGCGTCCCCGAGGATTTCATGAACTACGAACTCCCTGTCGAGGATGTCTCCATGATGCTTAACCGCAAGTGCAAGGCTTACCCCTTGTTTAAGTTTGTCAACTGGGAGATACTTGCCACTCCCGCTGTTGACGTGGAACTTACCGTCACCCCGGTAACCGGCGGAACCGACGGGGTGCAGAGCACGTCGGCCACTTTGACCGGAAGCGTGGATGGTGCCGAATATATCTTAAACCCCAATTTTGCCGGAATCAAAATATCGACTGTCCCGCATATTGAGGCCGGTTCCCGAGGTGGAAAAGCCGCACTTGACGGGAATGGCTGCATGCGTGTGACCTTTGACGGACTGAAGAAGAACACTAAATATTATATTGCTGTCCGATAAAAC
>DLAR01000027.1 GCA_002494015.1 Porphyromonadaceae bacterium UBA7042
AGCTACAGCTATGCTCCCTCGATTCATGACGAAATCCGACGCGTGAAAACTGGCTTTGGATTTAACATTTGTTATGGAACGCCCTCTAAAATTTTATCACGATGAGTAAAGAGAAGAAATCCCGCGTAAGCACATGGCTTGTTATCGGAGTGCTCGTATTGATTGCGTTACTGCTTGTATGGCTCACGGTGGCCGACCTTCTTGGCGATACCGACGTGGCCGCGCTCATCATGCCGGTCATGTAAGCGTCTTGTACTTGCGGGAATCCTCGTCGGTAATCTCGCGTATCACCCGGCAGGGATTCCCGGCGGCAAGAACCCGCGCGGGTATATCGCGTGTCACGACGCTCCCCGCCCCTATTACCGCGCCGTCACCGATTGTCACCCCGGGACATATCTGCACACCCCCGCCTATCCACACGTCGTTGCCGACAGTAACGGGAAAGGCGTATTCAAGACCGAGGTTGCGTTTTTCCACGTCGAGCGGATGGCCTGCAGTATAGATGCCCACGTTTGGGGCGATGAAGACATTGTCGCCAATCACAACCTTGGCCGCGTCGAGTACCACGAAGTTGTAGTTGGCAAAGAAATTGTCGCCTACTTCGATATTATACCCGAGGTCGCAGTGAAAGGGAGCGTTTATGATGCAGCGCATACCCCTGCGGCCAAGAAGGCGCGAGAGTATCGCGTCCTTTTCGTCATACCGAGACGGACGTAAGTCATTATAGTCGTGACACAGTTCCATCGCTGCAAGCCGCTCGGTTATGAGTTGCCTGTCATAGTTGGCATCATACAGCACCCCGAGTGCCGATTTCTCTTTTTCAGTCATATTTCATTGATTTTTCCATATCTATAACGCCGCTCCGTCCATTTTTCTTGCCGTTTAGAGTTAAACATTGTAACTTTCGGCGACTTTTCGCGTCCAAAACTATATTTAAAACTATATTTAAACAACAAACCAAGTCAACGGAGTTGAGATTTTGAGTCAAAACTTCAATTGTGTTTCAAAAACATTTGCATAATCAGATGATTTTCACTATCTTTGCGGTCGATTTAGCCGTATCGGGCCTGATAAAGCGAGGCGCATTAGCGTGTCCGCCCGACGGAGTAACCTGTAAAACAAATAATTAACGATGTACGCTATCGTAGAAATCCAAGGACAGCAGTTCAAGGCCGAGCCCGAGAAGTTCCTGTATGTCCACTATCTCGGCGAAGCTGTTAAAGAAGGTGACAAGGTTGAATTTGACCGCGTTCTCCTCGCTCAGTCCGACGATGCAGTAAAGGTTGGCGCTCCCACTGTAGAAGGCGCAAAAGTTGTATGTGAGGTTCTGACACCTCTCGTAAAAGGTGAAAAAGTGATTGTTTTCAAGAAAAAACGTCGCAAAGGCTATCGCCGCAAAAACGGCCATCGCCAGTATTTCACCAAAGTGTTAATTAAAGAAGTTGTTGCTTAACCCCTAAAATCTCAACTCAACATGGCACATAAAAAAGGTGTAGGTAGTTCTAAGAACGGCCGCGAATCAGAAAGCAAACGCCTCGGCGTAAAGATTTTCGGTGGTCAGCACTGCAAGGCAGGCAACATCATCAAGCGTCAGCGTGGTACGGTTCACCACCCGGGTCTCAACGTAGGCATGGGCAAGGACCACACTATTTTCGCTCTCATCGACGGTGTTGTTGTCTTCACTGAAGGCAAGGAAGGACGCAAGTTTATCAACGTCACCCCCGCTGAAGCATAAATTCCACACTACCACAAAAATTTGACATTCCACAATTTGACCCGAGCGGCCTTCCACAAGAGGGCCGCTCTTTTTTTGCGCCCGACGTGACGATTATTGAAGAATAAATCGTAACTTTGTCCAAATAAAGTGACTGGCGAACAGTGGGATTCAGGCTATGCCCGAGTGAGAATGACACTATCTTCACCTTTCACCTCTTAATTGATTGTTTTACAAGAACGAAATTATACCAACAGAGAGCCGATGAGAAAATGGCGTATTGATGACAGCTCGGAGCTGTACAATATCAACGGATGGGGGCGCAAATATTTCTCCATCAACGAGAAAGGACATGTCGTTGTAACACCGCGCGAGGGTTATGCCTCGGTCGACCTGAGAGAGGTCATGGACGAGTTGCAGATAAAGGATGTGACATCGCCCGTGTTGCTGCGTTTTCCCGACATTCTCGACAACCGCATCGAGAAGATTTCCAACTGTTTCAAGACCGCCGCGGAACAATATAACTATCAGGCCAAAAATTATTGCATCTACCCTATCAAGGTAAATCAGATGCGTCCAGTGGTAGAGGAAATTGTCAGCCACGGCAATAAGTTCAACATTGGCCTCGAAGCCGGTTCCAAGCCTGAACTGCACGCTGTATTGGCAACCAACATACAAGAGAACTCACTCATCATCTGCAACGGGTACAAGGATGCCAACTACATCGAGCTGGCACTGCTTGCCCAGAAGATGGGGCGGCGCATATATCTCGTGGTGGAAAAACTCAACGAGCTGAAGACCATAGCCGACGTTGCGCGCCGCATAGACATCGAGCCCAACGTGGGCATACGCATAAAACTCGCCTCATCGGGGTCGGGCAAATGGGAGACGAGCGGTGGCGACCAGTCAAAATTCGGTCTAAACTCGTCAGAACTGCTCGAAGCGCTCGATTTCATGGAAAACAACGACATGAAACAGTGCCTGAAACTCATCCACTTCCACATCGGCAGCCAGATTACCAAGATTCGCCGCATCAAGAATGCCATCCGCGAAGCCACACAGTTTTATGTGCAACTGTCGCGCATGGGATTCGACATCGAGTTCATGGACATCGGCGGCGGCCTCGGGGTCGACTATGACGGCACCCGCAGCTCAGCCTCGGAAAGCTCGATGAACTACTCGATTCAGGAGTATGCCAACGATGCCATCTCGTCAATCGTGGATGCCTGCGAGAAAAACGGGTTGAAACAACCCAACATCATCAACGAGAGCGGGCGCTCGCTGACGGCTCACCACTCGGTGCTGATTCTCGAAGTGCTTGAAACAACATCGCTCCCTGAGTGGAAAGACTCGTGGGAGATTGCCCCTGACGCCCACGAGCTTGCCCGCGAGCTTTACCAGATATGGGACAACCTGAACCAGCCAAATCTCTTTGAGAGCTGGCACGACGCGTTGCAGATACGCGAGGAGGCACTCGACCTTTTCAGTCTCGGACTTCTCGACCTGCGCACCCGCGCCCAGATCGAGCAGCTGTTCTGGTCAATCGCCCGCGAGGTGGGGGAAATGGCCGGGGCGATGAAACATGCCCCCGAGGAACTGCGCAAAGTCTCCAAGATGATTCCCGACAAGTATTTCTGCAACTTCTCGCTGTTCCAGTCGCTGCCCGACTCATGGGCCATCGACCAAGTGTTTCCCATCATCCCCATCTCGCGTCTTGACGAGAAACCCACAAGGACATGCACGATTCAGGACATCACATGCGACAGCGACGGCAAAATCAACAACTTCATCTCAGTTCAAGGCGGCACGGCAAACTCGCTCCCGGTCCACACGGTGAAACCGGGCGAACCTTACTATCTCGGCGTGTTCCTCGTGGGAGCCTATCAAGAAATCCTCGGCGACATGCATAACCTGTTTGGCGACACCAACGCAGTCCACATCTCGGTCTACAAGGACCACTACGAGATAGAGCGGGTCATCGACGGCGAGACTGTGGCCGACGTGCTCGACTATGTGCAGTACAACCCCAAGAAACTGGTGCGCAATGTTGAGGCGTGGGTGACATCGTCAATGAAAGCAGGGAAAATAACCCCCGACGAGGGTCGCGAGTTTCTCAGCAACTACCGCTCGGGACTTTACGGATACACCTATATAGAAAAAGACTGATTCGCGCCCGCCATGCCACGATATTTCATGACTCTCGCCTATCGCGGCGCGCCTTTCCACGGATGGCAGTCACAGCCGGGTGAAGTGACGGTGCAGTCGACGATAGAGAACGCGCTGTCAGTAGTTATACGCCGACCCGGCATGAAGATTGTCGGGGCGGGGCGCACTGACACTGGAGTCAACGCCCGCATGATGACAGCCCACTTTGACACGGAGATGCCGATTGACAACGCCGAGGGAATAGTGCGCGGTCTCAACTCGCTCGTCGGGAAGGATATAGCCATCTACGACATACGCGAAGTCGCTCTGGGATGCCATGCGCGCTTTGACGCGAAATCGCGCACCTACCACTACTATGTCATCTCGGAGAAGTCGCCATTTTTCTACCCGCTCAGCTGGAAGGCTCCGGCAACACTTGACTATGAGGCGATGAACCGCGCGGCAGCAGTCCTCCTTGACACCGAAGATTTCACATCGTTCTCCAAGCTGCACACCGACACGAAGACCAACATCTGCCATGTCACACGGGCCGAGTGGGTGCCGGTTGAGGCTGTGCCGGGGGCGATGGTATTCGTCATCACTGCTGACCGCTTTCTGCGCAACATGGTGCGCGCCGTGGTAGGGACGCTTGTCGAGGTGGGGCGTGGCAAGATGACTGTCGACGAGTTTGCACGCGTCATCGATGCCCGCAACCGCTGCGCAGCCGGCACTTCAATGCCCCCTCAAGCACTGTTTTTGTGGGACGTAACTTATTAGAATTGAGAATTAAAAATTGAGAATTGAAAATTGAACATCCTCCGTTTCATAACTCAGAACTCGTACCTCATACTTATATTCCTCCTTTTGTCATCTTGCGGGAGGGGGACATCGTCACGCGGCAACGAGGTCACGGGTGACACGCTGACCACATGCGCCGAACTACTTACGCTCGTTGATTGCGGCGACTATACCGTGGCCGACGTGCGCGACCCTTGGGACACCACCCGGCTGCTTGGCCGCTACATCCTCGTTGACAGTGACAGGGAGATGCCCGGCAGCCTACCCAATGGCGAGGTGGTCAGAGTACCGCTCGAAAACTCCATCGTCTACTCCGACGTTCATGCCTGCGCCATCGGAGAGGTCGGAGGTATAAAGGGGGTGCGCGGAGTCGCCGACGCCGGTTACTTCAAGACCGCCGAGATTGTCGCCGGACTGTCTGACGGGAGCGTGACCGACATCGGCTCGGCCATGTCGCCTTCAGTCGAGAGAATAGTCGAGATGAACCCGGACGCTATACTGCTATCTCCTTATCAGAACGCCGGACATGGTGCCGTCGGTCAGATTGGCACGACGATTATCGAGTGTGCCGACTACATGGAGCCCACCCCGCTCGGACGCGCCGAGTGGATAAAACTGCTCGGGAAATTATACGGCGGTTACGATAAGGCCGATACTATATTTGCATCCACCCGCGACCGTTACGAGTCCCTGCGCTACAAGGCAGCTGCCGTCAGCACGCTGCCCAAGGTCGTGACCGAACAGGTGACCGACGGGGTATGGTATGTCCCCGGAGGACGCAGCTACATGGCTCGCCTGCTCGGTGACGCTGCCGTCATCTACCCGTGGAGCGATGACACGTCGACAGGCTCTCTGCAACTCGACTTCGCGACCGTCTTTGACCGCGCCCATGACGCGGAGTTCTGGCTGATACGCACTTGGGGACATGACCTGAGTCTCGCCGAGCTTAAAAGCAACAACAGCCTAAACGCCGAGATGGAGGCCTTCAATAACGGCGGTGTCTACGCGGCCAACACCGCCGAAGTTCCCCTTTTTGAAGACTTCCCCTTCCACCCCGACCGTCTGCTGCGCGAATACCTCGCCATCTTCCACCCTTACATTATGCATGGCGACACCACATTAACCTATTACAAAAGAGTCAGATGAGCGCCGAAGGGGTATCAACGTCACGCGCCGCCGCAGCTATGTGGATTATCTCGGCTGCAATTGTCCTAATGTTTGGCGGATGCCTCTTTTTCGGATCTGTCGACATCCCCCCAAGCGCGGTCATCGACATCCTGACCGGTGGCGACGGCGGCAAGCGGTCATGGGAAGTCATCGTGACGGGAGCGCGACTGCCGATGGCCTGTACCGCGTTGATTTCCGGAGCCGCACTCGCTGTTGCAGGACTGCTTATGCAGACAACCTTTGACAACCCGCTTGCCGGTCCGTCGATACTCGGTGTCTCCACCGGGTCAAGCCTCGGGGTAGCTGTCGTCATGCTTGCGCTCGGTGGCAGTGTAGGAACCATCGGCCACTATTTCAGCGTGTTGCTCGGCGCAATGGCCGGGGCAATGGTAGTGCTGGTAGTGTTATTGCTGTTCTCGCGTTTTATCCACAGCTCGGTCATGTTGCTGATTGTAGGCATCATGGTAGGCTACCTTGCGTCGTCGGCAGTATCGCTGCTCAATTTCTTCTCGACACAGGAAGGTGTGCACTCATTCGTGATATGGGGCCTCGGGTCGTTCTCGGGAGTCAACCTTGAACGACTGCCGGTATTCGCTGTCGTCACCCTCGCCGTGCTGTTGCTGAGTTTCCTCATGGTCAAGCCGCTTGACGCGCTGCTGCTGGGCGAGCGTTATGCCGCCAATCTCGGCGTGAACATCCGCGCCACCCGCAACCGCCTGCTCCTGTTGTCGGGACTGCTGACCGCCGCCGTCACCGCCTTCTGCGGCCCCATAGGGTTCATCGGCCTCATCGTCCCGCATGTCGCCCGCATGGCAGTCAACACCTCGCGCCACATTTACCTGTTACCCGCAACCGCCATGACCGGCTCGGCCATCGCCCTGTTTTGCTCTCTTGTCAGTGTCTTGCCCGGCTCGTGGGGCGTAATACCGGTGAACGCAATCACCCCCATAATAGGCGTTCCTGTAATCCTTTACATCATTCTGAGACGAAAATGACCCCGCCGAGTGAAATAATGACTACACACGGCCTCGCAGCCGGTTATCTCCCCGACAAGCTGATTGCCGACAGACTCGACCTGTCGCTCAGCCGTGGCGACATGACACTCCTGCTCGGAGCCAACGGTCGCGGAAAAAGCACCCTGCTCCGCACCCTGTCGGGAGCGCAACCGGCCCTCGCCGGGGAGGTTTCAATCGCCGGGAAAAGCCTTGCCGACACCACTGCCGCCGACATGGCGCGCCTCATCAGCCTCGTCTACACCGACCGCACCCATGCCGGGCATCTAACCGCTGCCGAGCTTGTCGCTCTGGGCCGACAACCCTACACCGGGTTCTTCGGACGGCTCTCGGCCGATGACCGCCGCATCGTCGACGAGTCACTCGACACCGTCGGGATGTTGCAGTTCAGCCGCCGATATGTATCGACCCTCTCTGACGGAGAAAGGCAGAAAATCATGCTCGCCCGCGCCCTCGCCCAACAGACCCCCGTCATACTCCTTGACGAGCCGACTTCGTTTCTCGACATCGCGTCACGCATTGAAACGATGCAGATGCTCCACGACCTTGCAGCCGATCACGGTAAGGCCATCCTCCTGTCAACCCACGACATCGCCGAGGCTCTCCCTCTCGCAACCCACGCTTGGCTCTTGGTAGAAAACGACTCATCCAACTACGACTCCACTCAAGCCGTCTCGGCCATGATTACCGGCACCGTCCCGGGACTGGTAGCCACGGGGGCATTTGACCGCCTTTTCCCCCGCCGCCCCGTCGTCTTCGACCCGGCCACGATGACGTTTCAGTCAGTCAACCGATAAGAGGCAGGTTTATTTAAGACCCCATTCCCCAATATTTGTTAACGCTGGGGTCGCATATCTCTGAGCGGTTTTTGTCTTGTGATGAAGGAGCGTAGCCTTTGCTACATCGATTTCATCACAGACAGATGTATTCTCATTTATCCGAGGCAAAAGTTACATTCGCCTCGGCCAATCGCCGTGCATCTGTGTCCGCTTGTTTCGGTCACAATGCAACCGCATTGCTCCCTCACTGCGCGAACACATCTGCTCAACGCTTGACCGCCCCAGCGTTAACTAATATTGGGGAACGGGGTCTTAGGTATTCATTGAAAAATATTTCCATATTGTCAAAGGGTATCACATCCATCCGGTCGTAAAGATCGGTATGGTTTGCACCGGGAATAACCATGAAAAGCTTGTTGTTCTCCTTGCCGGGAGTAACAGTAAGCCGCTTGTAGGCATCGCTGCCGAAATAAAACGAATGCGCTTTCTCACCGTGCACAATCATTACCGCATTCTCAATCTCGTCGGCACGACTCATCAACGGGAAGTTAATCCACGGAATTATTGCTGTGGCATTGCGACCGCCGTTGGAATTGAGCGACCGGGGATGGTAACCGCGCGGTGTCTTATAATATGCGTGGTAATCTTTGAAGAATTGAGGAGCATCCTCGGGAAGCACATCAGGAACACCTCCGCCAAGTTTCGGGATGACGGTGACGAAGTCTTCGGTACGCTGGGCGGCAAGACTCTTGCGCAACTCATTGCGGGCATCAGCACTGTCAGCACTGTCAAAGTAGCCGTTGGAATCAACTCGGCTCATATCATACATGGTCGAGGCTACGGTCGCTTTTATGCGAGGGTCGGATGCTGCCGCGTTGATAGCGATACCTCCCCATCCGCAAATGCCGATAACACCTACGGCTTCAGGGTTTACAACAGGATTTGTGACCAGAAAATCGACTGCGGCACTGAAATCTTCAGTGTTTATGTCGGGAGATGTCATGTATCGGGGATGTCCGCCGCTCTCGCCGGTAAAAGATGGGTCAAAAGCAAGTGTGTAGAACCCTCGTTCTGCCATAGTCTGTGCATACAACCCGGAACACTGTTCCTTCACAGCTCCAAACGGGCCGCATATTGCGATAGCCGGAAGTGATCCGTTTGCGCCTTTAGGAATGTAAACATCGGCGGCAAGCGTGATTCCATATCTGTTTGGGAAAGTAACCTTACTGTGCTCTACCTTGTCACTTTTCGGGAACACCTTGTCCCATTCAGTTGTCAGAGTAAGTTTTTCTGCGCTGAGAGTGCTGTCGTTGTTGTTCATATTGATAGTTTCTTTTAGCTGAGACATCTGCCGACATGAATGAGAATTAAGAGGTTATACATTTGTACGGTTAAATGTACGACCTCTAAGATTCTGTCACAAGCGGTGCTGTTTTCTCGGTACAAAATTACTCAGGTTTCAAACAAACGAAGCTACCAATATTGCGGCATGCCGTACCACAATTGCATATCATGCCGACCAGCCCCACCTGATCTTGTCGGAGGGGCCACAAAAAAGCGGATTCAGCGAAGTCTTTCCAAAACCTCGCTGAACCCGTCTGAAATATATCGATATTTTCCTTTACTTCACAATGCGCACTGATACAGGTGTTCCTTCAACCCTGACAATGTAGAGGCCGCTTGCCAAAGCATTGAGGTCGAGGCTTGCCGATTCAGTTGCCGCTGCCCGGGCGACACATGCACCCGAAACCGAGTAAACCGATACCCCGGTCATGGCTGTGCTATTCACGGAAAGAATACCGCTGTCAAATGAATAGGTCACATCGCTGTCTCCCGACTCTATGGTCGAAACAGAGCTGCTGACATCGGAATATTCGCAATAGACGGTTTTGCTCACGTTTTCATATTCTCCTGTTTCAGGCTCATAGTCGAGCGCAACCATTTCTGAGATATTGCCATTATCATCATAGCCGTATTCATATCTCGCACCTGCGACCTGAACCGCCCCTTCGCCATCATATACATCTTCATAAATCACATCTTCGATAAGATTTTTGAACTCATCAAACGAATACATGTGAATGGCGGTATAAGTAGGGTCTCAGATAAGTGCAATTCCCTTCATCGTCAAAATATCTGTACATCGTGTGCCTTATGAAACCGTAAGGGTTAGCTGAAAAATCCTGTACCATTGTCACACGGCCAATCTGACTTTTATCAAGGAAAGACTCATACATAGTATAACTTCCGGGTTGCAGGTCGACATAATCCACCCAAGCATAACCGTCAATCTCGTCCTTATAGTATACGGTGTAGGATTTTGCCCGGTTATTACCGACTACGAATG
The DNA here is from genome assembly GCA_002494015.1 of Porphyromonadaceae bacterium UBA7042. GTDB lineage: Bacteria > Bacteroidota > Bacteroidia > Bacteroidales > Muribaculaceae > Duncaniella. Next base: position 9,964 of record DLAR01000027.1, read on the forward strand.
ATGCCATGCCGTCACCAAGCATCTGACCGTCGGTATCTTGCCAGACGATGTCAGTATAATAGGTGTCATCATAAAGAGACCATGAAGGGTTGACGCTGTAGTTGTCAGATTTATAATAATAAAACTTATCAGCTTTCCCGTCTTCGCCATATTTCCACTCTTGTTTATAACCCGGTATCCATTTTCCGCCGCTATTCAGCGACATCTGCCATTCCTGAATATTGCCGTCAGCGTTTCGGGTGATTTTCCTGAGAGTAGAGTAATGGTTGGATACCCATTCGGCACCGTCGTAATCCTCACCGATGCGTTCTACCCAGTAATCGGTGACCACATCGTCATATACGAAACTCTTGCGGCTGTCGTCAACAGCCTCCCCGTCCTCGATATAACTGCCGACAGTTTTGACGAGCATACCGTTTTCATTATATTCGTTGACGGTCAGAGTTTCCTCTTTCATATCCTCATCTTCGAAAACAAAGTGAACTTCTGTTTCAAGGCCGCGGGAATCATATTTGTAATTCATCGTTCCCATTTCCTGCCATGCTTCACCGTCCCAAAAGTAATCAACCGAATAAGAGGGTCGCAAAATCTCTCCCGAAGGTTTCCTGACAACTATTTTTTTGCCATTAATCTCTGTGCTGCCATTTAGCATTGAAGATATTTTAATCGGTGAAAACGCGGTGTTCATTTTCTTCTGAGTGACAAAACGGGGACTTGCTCCGACACCACCGACGGCAAGGACGCAACAAAAAGCTAATGTGTAAATTTTCTTCATAAATACCACTTTTACTTAATCTTTTGACAAAAATAGCATTTATTTGCTAAAAAAAGCGCACCAACATCAAACAAACCGGATGTTTTTAATAAACTTTAACCGATTCAAGTATCAATAAAACAGGAGGTCGCGCGCTGTCAGCAGCGGGCGACCTCCCTCTTTTTACCCTTAAATATTATATCTATGGAAATCTTGTTTTAATTTAACGAGAGGGTGACGATTGACATGGGGGGGAGAGTGAGCCGCAGGGAGCCTTTTTGAATTTTGGCTTTGTCAAATGGTTTCAAGGTGACTTTTTCAGCCTGACCGAAGTCATTGTAGTCATGAATATCGGCCGAGTTGAGGATTTCGCCGCTGACCTTGGTTGCCTTGATGTCACCGAGAGGAATCTCGATTTCACAGGGGTTGGAAAGGTCGACATTGGTAAGCGAAATGGTCACTTTGCCATCTTTCTGAGATGCAGTCGCGCTGATAGTGGGGACAAGTCGGTTGTCACGCACCATGCGATAGGGAGTATTGACCGACAGCGGAATGAACTTGGCATCCTGATGGGGAACATACATTTTGAACACATAATATGTGGGAGTAAGAACCATCTGGTTGTCCTTGGTGAGAACCATAGCCTGAAGCACGTTGGCAATCTGGGCGATATTGGTCATTTTCACGCGGTCAGTCAGCGGATGGAACGTGTTGAGCGACAGAGCTGCGACCATAGCGTCGCGCATGGTGTTCTGCTGATAGAGGTGGCCGGGTGTGGTACCGGGTTCCTCATCCCACCATGTTCCCCACTCGTCAACGAGCAGTCCGACACGCTTTTTGGGGTCATACTTGTCCATAATGCGCATGTGTTCCTTGACAACGTCACCGATTTCAAGACACTTGCCGAGAGTCCAGTAATAGTCTTCGTCACTGAACTTGGTAGCGGCTCCCTTGGAACCGGACCATCCGAGAACGGTGTAGTAGTGGAGCGAGATGCCGTCCATCTGGTGCACAGCTTTCTTCATCATTGTCTCGGTCCAGTCGTAGTCATAGTCACTGGCGCCCGAGGCGATTTTATAAAGACGGTTACCGTTGAAGTTACGGCAGTAGGTCTGATAACGGCGGTATACGTCGGCATAGTAATCGGCAGTAAAAGAGCCGCCGCAACCCCAGCTTTCGTTACCCACACCGAGGTATTTCAGGTGCCACGGTTTTTCGCGGCCGTTCTGTTTGCGAATCAGTGCCTGAGGTCCGTCCTCGGCGGTTATATACTCAACCCACTTGGCAAGTTCCTCGACAGTGCCGCTGCCGACATTACCGCTCAGATAAGGCTCGATGCCGAGCATTTCGCAGAGGTTGAAAAACTCGTGGGTACCGAAACTGTTGTCCTCTACAGTGCCGCCCCAGTTATTGTTGACCATGCGGGGACGGTTCTCTTTGGGGCCGATACCGTCGGTCCAGTGATATTCGTCGGCAAAACAGCCTCCGGGCCAGCGGAGAACGGGGATGTGGAGCGCGCGGAAGGCTTCGAGCACGTCGTTGCGATAACCATTGGTGTTAGGAATCGGAGAATTTTCCCCTACCCATATACCGCCATAGATACACGAGCCGAGATGCTCGGCAAATTGGCCGTAGATTTCCTTGTTGATAATCGGGGCTTCGTCACTTGGGTACATGTTGACAGTGACGCTTTCGCCGGCCATAGCTACCGATGCAGAACCGAGAGCGGCAAACAGTGCAAGATTTTTTAGTATCATTATGCGTTGTGATTATTTAAAGTTGTGATTATTTAAAGTTGTACACATTGAATGTTTTGGGAGCCAGAGTGGTGTTATAGGTGAACACGCCTTTTGTCACCGCGCCGAGTTCGCCGGCGGGAATTGCCTTGGTCACGGGAACCACGCGGTCGGGATTGTCAAGAGAGTTGTCGGCGTTGATGTCGTCAGAAGAAAGAGTTGTCACGGTAGCCGCAGTTATATCCTGACCCTTTTTCTTCAATCCGTTAAGATTGATGGTGACCTCTTGGGGTGTGTCGGATGTGTTTGCGACCTTGACGATGTATTCTCCGGTCTCCTTGTCGATAACCGCGCTTGCAAAGAGGCCGTTCTGGTCTTCATTACCTGCGACGGGTTTGCTGTCCATGGTGAGGGGAAGGACGTTGCTGCCCTTGTTCTGGGCATAAAGCTGCTGAACATAGTAGCTTGCAGTGCGAAATGAGTCACTGTTGTCAAACCATATCATATCAGGTCTCCATTGCCATCCTTCGACATGGGCAAAGAGCGGGGCGTAGGTGGCCATGTGAACGATGTCGGCATTACGTTCCAAGCCGGTCATGAACGCGGCTTCGAGAAGTGCTGCGTTGAAATGGTTCCATTTCTTGCCTTTGCCGTGACATGCATACTCGCCGGCAAACACTTTGGGTCCTTTGCGGTCATAATTGTCATAACGATTGCCCTGTGCGAGGAACCATTTTTCGGGGCGGTAGAAATGCTCGTCGACAAGATCGGCACCGAGTTTTTTCATTTCAGGCCACAGGTAGTCAAACTGTTCTCCCTCGGAGTCAGGACCCGACGAGCCTACAATGCGGATGTCGGGATAAGCCTTGCGGATAGCAGTCACAAACGGGGCAAGGTGCTCGGGATACTCGGGACCCCACTGCTCGTTACCGATGGCGATGAGCTTGAGGTTGAAGGGAGCCGGGTGTCCCATTTCGGCACGGAGCGCGCCCCACTTGGTCGAGGTGTCACCGTTGGCAAACTCGATAAGGTCGAGTGCGTCCTGAATATAGGGTTGCAATTCGTCAACAGGCACATGAGCCTTGGCGTCGCGGTTCTGGAACTGACATGCGAGTCCCACACTCAACACGGGAAGCGGCTCGGCACCGATTTCCTCGGAAAGGAGGAAATATTCATAGAACCCGAGACCGCCCGACTGATAGTAGTCGGGGTAGAAACGGTGGGGGAAGGTATAGTGCCAGCGGTTTTCGTTGACGGGACGGTTCTCGACAGGGCCGACTGTGTTTTTCCACTGATAACGGGTGGGTAGGTCGGTTCCTTCGACAATACAGCCGCCGGGGAAACGGAACACGCCGGGATTCAGGTCATAGAGTGCCTGCGCGAGGTCTTTGCGCAGACCGTTCTCATGGCCTTTCCAAGTGTCGACGGGGAACATCGAGATGTGCTCAAGATCGACGGTGACATTGTCGGGTTTGTTAAGGAACACACGCAATTTTCCCTTTTCGCAGCTCGTGCCGGGTTTCAGGGTGACCTCATATTGTTTCCAGTCGGATGACTCGACGGTTATATCCTGCTTGGCTGCGACATGGGTCTCGCCCATTGAGGCCGGGTCGACAAGCTCTACTCGAATAGTGGCTTTTTCGCCCTTGGGAGAACGCGCCCACACGCTAAAACGATATAATGCGTCTTTTTTAAATGTCACGCCGAAGAATCCTTCGTTTTCAAGGCCGGTGTGCTTGTCGTTGTGACCCGCACTGCCGAGGCGCACATAGTGGGGGTTGCGCTCAAACGGGCCGTCATTCTGCAACGTGACGTTGCCATAGGTAACCCACCCCATCAGGTTCTGAGGAAACTCAAAGGAGCGGTTTTTAACCATTTCGGCATAGAGTCCGCCGTCGGCGGCGTAGTTGATGTCTTCAAAGAAAAGCCCATACATTGTGGGTTGAATCGGTGCACCGGGTTTGTTGGTCTGCACATTCAGCACGTTATCGGCCGCGCCGGCTGTCAAAGCCGCCGCCATTCCGATAGAAACGAGCATCGGTAATCTTAACTTCATGATATTATTAAAAAAAATATGTTTATGATTTATATTTTGGTCACTATATTCATTTTACACGTTTGCCCCACACACTGCGGCCATCCTTGTCAAGCCCTGTGAACAGGATTGTGTCATACCCCCGTTCCCAGTCATGCCCGGCATGAACGACGAGGTCGGTGACAATGTCTCCGTCAATGCTCAATGACAACAGCTGGGTCGACCGGTCAAATTTCCAGTCTCCTCCCCGTGCAAGGGTGAGATTACGGGAGTTGTTCCAACCGGTATCGAGAAGATTGCCACGAGAGTGAAGAATCGCGTCGGCCGTCTCACGAATCTCGTCCGACGGTTCTGTCAGGCGGATGACCTCCCATTCCCCTTCAAGGTCACGCTGCGAAAACACACGCCGCCCTACACCGGCATAACGCTCGGGGGAAACAACGGGCCATCCGTCGGGAGTAAAGAACATCTGACGCAGGTGGAGAACCATCATTCCGGGATCAGAGGCAAGCCGTCCTTGATGAACCATGTAAAAATTGCCATCCGGGTCGCTGAACACGCCGCAATGGGCCGTACCCTGCCATCCGGCATGTCCGTCAAAACGATAGGGCGATGTCAGGAGCGGGAAATTGTCAGTAGTGTCGGCCATCTCTTTTCCGTGGAAATCGACAAAAGGGCCGTCGGGGTTGTCAGAACGGCATGCCCTGACGTTATAGGTGGTCGTCAACGGGTCGTAAGAACTGAAAAAATAATACTTCCCGTTATGAGGATTGCGGATAATCTCGGGAGCTTCGATATTGTCACGCCTATAGTTGGCACGTCCTGCGACACGGAAGCCCTTGTCCCCTTCGACAAGCGGGAATCCTGTTGCCGGGTCGATTCCCATGCAGAACAGTCCCCCGAAATAAGAGCCGTAGTGCATGTAGCGTTTTCCGTCGACCGCAATCAGAGTCGGGTCGATGGCGTTCATTCCCGAGCCGGTATCGGTTTTTACAACGGTCCCCTTGTGTATATACGGCCCCTCGGGCGAGGATGCCTCGGCAAGACCGATACAGGATGTCGGACGGCCGAAAGCCGACACGCAATAGTAAAGGTGATATTTTCCGTTGCCGCAGTCAAGCATGTAGGGGGCCCACACGTTGGTGGCACCGCGCCCGTCATTGAGCGATGTCACCCACTCTACAGCCTCGGCGGGAATTTCAGGGAAGACCCACCCGACAAACTCCCAGTTGACAAGGTCGGTCGACTTTCTCATCTGGATGAATCCGAGAGGCACGTTTTTTTCTCGGGCCTCACGGCGGTCTTCACGATAAATGGCATCGGTGGAATACATATAATATGTGTCACCGACCCGGCATACCGACGGGTCGTGCACGTTGTAGGTCCCCCAGTCCTTGTAACACTCCATCGAGGATACAGGCGAATAATCGTCGGCCCACGGATTGGACGACACAATAGGGACAAAAGGTTTTCCTGTGCAAGCTGTCAGGACAGCCAGCACGACAACCGATAGTATAAACCGAGGATTTTTCATGATTGGTCTTCAGGCATAGGCAGCCGATTGTAAACGGCAGTATTTACTCGGTGTAAAATTACACTTATTTTTCCTTCCCGAGGTGGACAGATTGGTAATTTAAGTGGATTATGTCAGTAACTTTTTAATTTTAACACATACAAAGTTAATGAATTATACCATTGTACAACATCAATTCAACTTTTTTTCACAAAAAAGCTATGACAATTAAAAAAAATTGTATCTTTGCCGTCGCTACCATTATTGGAACAGACTGTGACGCGCGTGTCAGTGCGCGCAACTATACCGATATTTCTAATTGCCACATCAGTGATACATACTTTTTTCGACCGGCTGAAACAACTATTCATGAAGATAAATTTCATCTTCGTGATTATCGTCATGTCGGCCGCGAGCCATCTGTCAGCATCCGCCCACAACGTCCCGCTGAGCGAGGGGGGATTCATGGAGGCCCATGATATCGAATACCTGACGATGGCCGAAGGTTTGCGCCACAACTTTGTCGACGACATCATGCGTGACAGCCGTGGCTTTCTGTGGATAGGATACGGCGGTGGCGGGCTGTCGCGATACGACGGTTATGAATTTGTCAACTTTTCGGCCAATTCCCTTCAGCACCCGCTGCGTGGAAACTTTGCCGTCGAGATGGCAGAAGACCGATTCGGGCGGTTGTGGGTTGCAACCGAAGGGGGAATTTCGACAATCGACCTGTACACCCTGCAACATGCAGTAATCAAGGATTTTACCGGAAAACTCAACGCGGCTGTAAACGTTCCGTCATGGGGGGTACATATCGACAAAGGCGGAAAACTGTGGATTCGCACCGGCGACTCCGTCTTCTGTTTCCGCTTCAATGCCGACGGGGATATCGAAGGTGCTGCTCAATACACTTATACTCTCATCAACCCAAGGCCGGCATGCTTGAGGGACATAAACGGGAACGGAAAACCGTGGACAGGAATCAATGGAGAAATCTGCGAACTCAGTGCCGATTTTGAAAACAAACGCATCGATGCGACACAGGTTTCCTCCACCCTGACATTTGTCCCCGACATAATGATCGGCGACATAGTAAAAAACGGCAAAGACATTTGGATAGCGACCGACCGCGGCCTGTGGCGATATAATCACGACCATGACGCCGTGACCAACTACGTTCACGACCCCAGCGACCCGAAATCACTGTCCCAGAACTACATAAACTCAGTCGCCATAACCGCCAAAGGGCAGATGATCGTAGGGTCGCTTCAGGGATTAAACATCTATAACCCTCTCAACGACAACTTTGAACGCATCGGGCGTTGCGACACACGCCACTCGGTGGAAGGACTGAACAATGTATTTGTCAACAAAGTATATGCCGACGGCGACAGGGTGTGGGTGGGCACCGAAGGTGGCGGACTCAGCCGTATAACCGAAAAACGACTATATGTCAACACTATAACCAACAACTTCAATGCCCCGGGTCTCTCCTTCAACACACCGGTCAACGCCGTGCTTGTCGAGCCGTCTGGAACGGTGTGGACCGGCTCGGTCGAAGGCGGCCTTCACCGCTCAGACAGCGACCTCAGCCATTTCACCCACTACACTGCCGAAAGCGGGATTCTGAGCCACAACTCGGTCAGCGCGCTCGCGCTTGACGGCGATGGCAACCTGTGGGTGGGGACATGGGGAGGCGGTGTCAACCTCCTCTCGACCAAGGGGGGTGTCAGCCGCCTGAGGCACTTTATATCAACGACCGACGGAGCTTGTCACATCGGGTATGTCGGCGCCCTTGTATGGGACCCGCTCAATAGACTAATGTGGGTCGGGACATCGCGCGGACTCTACATCTACAACCCCGTCAGTGATATAATGCAGGAAGCCTACCCCGGAACATTTGACGATGTGTTTGGTGCGATAGGCGCGGTCATAGACCGTTACAACCACCTGTGGATTGGCTCCAGCAGCGGGCTTATAGACATAGATTTGCGACGTTATGCAGCCCAACCCGACATAAATGCCGTCAGGCACATCAACGGCCGTTTCGACGACCCGGGTATGAATGTAACCGAGCGCATTACCTTTCTTTTCATCGACAGTCGCGACAGGTTGTGGGTGGGGACAAACGGTAACGGCCTCTACCGCCGCGTCATTGACAGAAGTGTCGAGCGATTCATCGGTATAACCACCGCCGACGGCCTCCCCAACGACATCATACACGGAATAGCCGAAAGCCGTTCAGGCGACCTGTGGGTCTCCACCTACAAGGGACTCGTGCGGATGAGCAGTACCGAAAACGGCAGCGATGTTCCTGAAATAACCGTCTACGGAACCTCTGACGGCCTGACATGTGACTGTTTCTACTGGAATGCCGCCGCCCGCGATGCCGCCGGCAACATTCTGATGGGGTGTGTCGACGGACTGGTGGTCGTCAAGAGCCGCGCAGATGTTGTCATGGACAGCAATGAGCCGTTAAAAGTGAATATAACCCATGTGTGGGTCGACAACGCAGAGCTGCTTCCGGGAAAAAATGAAGGCTCACAGTCGTTCTGCCCGGTTTCGGGATTCAGAACCCATGAACGCACCCGCTCGGTCGCGTTTGAATTCTCGTCACTCGACTTTGACAATGCCAATACCGGCGTGTACTCCTACAGGCTCAAGGGATTTGACAGCGAATGGAACGAACTGCCACCGGGCCGCAGGTTTATAAGGTATACCAACCTGTCGCCCGGCGACTACACCCTGCAACTCGTATATCACCGTGCCGGGCAAAAATTTGACACTGAAAGCATTACCGAGCTTCCGCTGACCGTCACCCCCTATTTCTACCGCCGGTGGTGGTTCATTTTACTGGCCATCGTGACTCTGATTGCCGGGGCATCACTGGTTTACCGCCATCGGGTCTCCTATTACAGGCGTCAGCGACTGATACTGCAACAGACTGTCGCCGAGCGCACTGCCGAAATCGAGGAGCAGAAACGCCATGTCCAGCAGCTCACTATGGACCGCATAGCGTTCTTCACCAATATAACCCATGAATTCCGCACCCCTATCACGCTGATACTCGGCCCGATAGAACGCGCCCTAAAACTCAGTTACAACCCGCAGGTTATCGAGCAGCTCCACTTCGTGGAACGCAACTCTAAATACCTTCTTTCGCTCGTCAATCAGCTGATGGACTTCCGCAAAGTCGAGTCGGGCAAGATGGAAATCATGCGCACACGCGGCAACCTTGCGCGATTCCTCCACAACATGGTCGAATCATTCTACCCGCTGACATCGGACCGCAACATCGAGCTGCGTCTCGTGGCACGTCTCCCCCGCCCCGTCATGAGCTTTGACGGGGAGGCATTGCAGAAAGTCCTCATCAACCTGCTCGGCAACGCCGTCAAATTCACCCCCGACGGCGGCCGCATATCACTCTGCGCCACCGTCCTGCCGCGCGGATGCGGCTCACCCGGCCACTCTGTCTACCTCAGTGTCACCGACAGCGGCAACGGCATCAACCCCGAGGACATCGAGCGGATATTTGACCGTTTCTATCAGGGAAACAACCACATAAAATACCCTGTTTCGGGAACAGCCGGGAGCGGTATAGGACTGTATCTGTGCCGCAGCCTTGTCGAGATTTACGGAGGTTCAATCTCGGCCCGCAACAACCGGGGAGGCCGCGGCTGCACATTCCGCGTAATCCTCCCCCTCCCCGACGATGAAACTCCCGAAATATCACCCGACGAAACTCCCTCAACCGATACCGGCAAGGGCGTGACGGCCGCTATGGCCGTCACGCCGGGGGTACCCCCGGCCGAACGCCTCACAATCCTTGTCGTAGAAGACAATGACGATATGCGAGCCTTTATCCGCAGCATCCTCAGCGACCGTTTCTCTGTTGCCGAGGCCCGCAACGGAGAAGACGCGCTGAAAGTGCTTGCCAACCGAGAAATCGACTTTATCATCTCGGACCTGATGATGCCCGTCATGGACGGTATCGAGCTGTCACGCAAGGTAAAAGAGACATTTAACATCAGCCACATCCCGTTCCTGATGCTGACAGCAAAAACCGGCCGGGAGTCGCGCCTTGAAAGCTACCGCATCGGTGTCGACGAATATATCCTCAAACCGTTTGACGAAGAACTTCTGCTGGCCCGCATCGACAGCATCCTGAAAAACCGCCGCCGTTATCAGGAACGTTTTACTACCGGGCAGATGAAAGTCGAGTCACTGAACATCGACGAGGACTCGCGTGACAAGAAATTCATGGATCAGGTGATGAAAGTCATCCGTGAAAACTACCGTAACTCTTATTTTGAAATCGGAGACTTCGCCGAAACCCTCGGAGTGAGCCGCTCGCTTCTCAACAAGAAACTACAGAATCTTGCCGGGCAGTCGGCCGGACAGCTGCTGCGCACCTTCCGTCTCAACACGGCGAGGGAACTGCTGCTGCGAAACCGCAAGACAAAGGCAATGAACATCTCGGAAATCGCCTACGAGGTCGGGTTCAACGACTCAAAGTACTTCACCCGCTGTTTCACAAAGCAATTTAACGTCACCCCGTCATCCATATTGAATGACGAGCAATTTTAACCACCTTTTACAAAAAATCCACCTTAAATCTCTAAAAATCCACCCCGCCCCATATCATAAAAAGTAATTTTGCAAGGTTAACATTAATTAATACCAATTTGCTCTACCGGCGTGGCTGACATCACCCCGGCTCACCATAAAATTGATACCTAAATACAAATTTTTAACCTAAATTAATATCTTTTTTGCAGTATGAAGACTACTAAGTGGATGCCCGCGACAGCAATGACGGCTGTCATCCTTCTCGGGGCTTCGGCTTGCTCGACCGACTGGGGTAAAATGGATCCTCCGGCCGGCGTTGCTATTGCCCCCAAGCTGGAAAATGTGGCGACCTACGAATTTGAGGACGAGAAACTCGACCCCATGATCTTCAAGACCCACGGTGTGACTGACGATGCGGTTCCTTCCCTCGCACAAGACGAGCGGAAAGGCAACGTGTTGTCGCTTCCTGCCGGGGGATGGGTTCTTCTCCACAATCCTCTCAACCAAGTGACCTGTCAGGACGCCGCCTCCCTGACATTTTGGATGAAACAGATCCCGACAGTCGATGTTGCCGATGACGGCACTGAGACAGTCTCCCCCCAAGACCTCGCCTCTCCCCTTTTCGCCTTCACCAACGAGAGCGAGAACGCCCACCTCTACTTCAGTGCCAACGGCTGGCTCGACTACTCCGCCCCCGACGGCGAATGGAGCGAAAATAATCCTGCCGACTTCGCTACCGGCTACATGCCGCAAGGCGAGTGGAATTATGTGGCACTCTCTGTGCGCAACGACGGCTATGACCTCTATGTCAACGGCGAGAAAAAAGTTGCCAAGAATGTCACTGACTTTGACTGCTCCAAGCTGGTCGCCTTCATGAACTCGGTCCCCAACCTGACCATCGGTTCTCCCGATGCCTCCGAGGCTTGGATGATTGACGACCTCAAAGTCTACAGAAACGCCCTTACCGCCAAGGAAATCACACGTCCCCGTCTGCCGGGCGAAGGCAATGTCGGTGGAGGTTTTGACTTTGCCACATTTGAATATAGAGTGGGAGATCCTATTTATAATATAGGTGCATCGGACTGCTCATCTGGATGGTGGCAGGAGTTCTCCAACTATTTCCGTATCCCCGCCGAGACCTCATTGCGTCTCACATTCACCAATCACACTGCCGGTGATGGCAACTGGCAGAACTGGAACCTGTGTCTGGCCACCGATGCCGAGCGTGGAGAGGCCGGTTATAACGAATATTTCGTTATCCGTTCTGACCTCTACGGCTGGGGCGGTGCATACGACGGTGCCAATTTCACCAACACCGGGTATCCCACAAATGACGACGAATGGGGTATCTTCCGTCAGGATATGAACGGTGCCAATGTTGTGATAGACATTAAACGTGTCGGGCCTGAAATCAACGTCAAAGCCACAGCTACCTGTCTGAACGGCAAAGTCTATGTCGAAAATTTCCACGCAACTTGCGACGAAGGAGACCAGATCGTACGCGCATTCCTCATCGTTGACGGATCTTATCTCGAACTGGACAATGAAAACTGCTATGCGTTCTGGAATGTACCTCTTGAAAAGCAGATTGTCGGTGCTATTGACAATTCAACCGGATGGTGGTTAGAATTTTCCGACTATTTTGCTATTCCCTCCAACCTTTCCCTGCATCTCGGATTCCAAAACTTCTCGGCCGGAACCGGAAACTGGCAGAACTGGAACCTGTGTGTATCAACCGAAGCCGAGCGCGGAGGTGACGGATATGAGGAATATTTCGTTATCCGTTCCGACCTCTACGGCTGGGGCAGTGCATATGACGGTGCCAATTTCACTAACACCGGTTATCCTACAAATGATGACGAATGGGGTATCTTCCGTCAGGAAATGAATGGAGCCTATGTCGATCTCAAGGTAATGCGTGATAATGAAAGAGTCACCGTGGACGCACTTGAGTCATGTCCAAGCGGTAAAATATACCGCGAAGGCTTTTGGGCCAATTGCGGAAGTGGAGACCAGACAGTGAATGCGTTCATCATCTGCGACGGATCCCACTTTGAATTCGACACTGAGGATTGTTACCTGTTTAAATCCGTGTTTTAATCGTATAACCTAAATCATCACAATACCAATCATGAACAATAAACGCAGTACAAAATCGGGTGCGTGGTCATCGCCACTACGCCTGCTGCTGTCGGCGATGATGTTCCTTGCCTTCTCGATAGGTGCCTCGGCACAGTCGTTGCAGGTAACGGGAACTGTCACTGACAATACCGGCGAACCTCTGATCGGTGCCAACGTCATCGAGCAGGGTTCCCAGACCGGAACCATAACCGACCTTGACGGTAACTATGTCCTCATGGTAAAGGACGCATCAAAGGCCGTCCTGACATTTTCCTATGTCGGTTATGAAACCGTCAACGAGCCGGTCAACAACCGCAAAGTCATCAACGTCACCCTCGGCGAATCGGCCGAGATTCTCGACGAAGTCGTTGTAGTGGGCTATGGCCAGCAGAAAAAAGAATCGGTTGTGGGCGCAATCTCGCAGATTAACTCGGCCGACCTTCTCGAAACCCCCGCCGCCAACCTCTCGCAGGCTATCACCGGTAAGATTCCCGGCGTGATTACATCGCAGACTTCGGGTGCCCCGGGCGCCGACGATGCCTCGATCTTCATCCGCGGACGCGCGACCTTCGCCGGTGACGCGCAACCCCTCATCCTTGTCGACGGTATCGAGCGTAGTTTCTCGCAGATTGCCCCCGACGACATCGAGACAATCTCGGTGCTGAAAGACGCATCGGCCACAGCGGTCTACGGTGTGCGCGGCGCCAACGGCGTCATGCTCATCACCACCAAGCGCGGTAAGGAACAGCGTCCCGTAGTGTCGCTGACCGCCAACTGGCAGTGGCAGACCCCGACACGCAAGGACACATATCTGAATTCCTATGACAGCGTGACATTGCTTGAAGAAGCCCTCGCCAACGACGGCCTCCCCTCGCAGTATTCATCTGCCGACCTTGACATGTACCGCAAGAGTGTCAACGGACAGCTCAGCGGCGTGGATGCCCTGCTCTACCCCAATGTCGACTGGTATGACGAAATCCTGCGCTCGTCGGCCCCCGCACAGCGCTACAACGCCAACGTGCGCGGCGGCACAAAACGCATGCGCTACTACGCGTCGCTCGAATACTACAATCAGGAGTCTCTGTTCAAGAACCTCTCCAACGACCCCTATGGCAACAGCTCGTCTCAGAACTACCGCCGCTATGCCTTCCGCGCCAACGCCGACTTCTTCCTCAGCAAGGATTTCACCGTGTCGGTCAACTTCGGCACCCGTTTTGAAGAACGCCGCGGGCCCAACTCCAACGAATCAGCCGGATATTCCAATGCATTTTACCAGATGAACCACACCCCCGGATGGATTTTCCCCGTGGCCTATCAGGTGCAGAACGGCGACGAGATGAAAACCCTCTATGGCGGCTCGTCACAGTATCAGCAGAACATCTACGCTACGTTTGCCGACGCAGGTTACACCAAGGGCAACAACACCATCAACGAGACCAACCTCATCGGCGAGTACAAGCTCGACTGCGTGACCCCCGGCCTCTCGGTGCGCGCAATGGTTTCGTTTGACTACGAGAACTACCACATCAACAACTACACCAAGTCGTTTGCAACCTATGAGCTCAACGACCGTGGCAACTACGAGTCAATCGATGCTTACAACAAGTTCAACACCGACGGCCAGCTCACGGCCAACGCCGGTCACTTCACTGACTACAAACTCTACATCGAGGGTCAGGTCAACTACCGCCGCACATTCGGCAATCACGATGTTACCGCAATGGTTCTCTACATGCAGAATGACCGCCGATACAACTCAGACCTCGCCCGCAGGTATCAGGGTGTCGTGGGTCGTGTGACCTATGGTTACGCAGGCCGCTACCTTGCCGAGTTCAACGCCGGCTACAACGGATCGGAAAACTTCCAGAAGGGCAAGCGTTACGGCTTCTTCCCCTCCTTCTCGGCCGGATGGCGCATCAGCGAGGAAAAATTCATGGAATCGACCCGCGACTGGCTCTCCAACCTGAAACTACGCGCGTCCTACGGTCAGGTCGGTAACGACATCTACCGTGTTAACGGTGTCGACCAGCGCTTCCTCTACGAGCAGAAATGGACCCAGCTCAACAATGACTACTACTTCGGCATCAACGGACAGCAGGGCATCTTTGAAGAACAGTACCCCAACTACGGTGTGACTTGGGAACGTGCCAACAAGTACAACGTCGGCCTCGAATTCGGATTCCTCAACAGCCATCTGACAGGTAACATCGACTACTTCTACGAAAGCCGCAACAACATTCTGACCGAGTTCCAGACCCGTCCCCTGTGGTTTGGCGTTACATCGGCTGCCGGAAACCTCGGCAAGACCACCAACGAAGGTTTTGAAGTGGAACTCCACTACAACAACTCCATCGGCCGCGACTTCAACTACAATGTCACCGCCACCTTCTCCCATGCCAAGAACAAAATCACCGCTATGGACGAGCCTGCCGGAAAGACCTCTTACCGCAAGCGCGAGGGCCATCCCATCGGCCAGTACTTCGGTCTCGTAGCCGACGGTTTCGTTACTGCGGCTGACCTCGCCAACCCCGACTTCCCCCGCTCGACATTCGGCGACGTTCAGGTCGGCGACCTCAAGTACCGCGACATGAACAACGACGGCTTTATCGACGAGCGTGACGAGACTTTCATCGGCCTCAGCGACCTCCCCGAGAACACCTACGCCATCTCTCTCGGCGCCAACTGGAAAGGCATCGGACTGAGCCTCATGTTCCAAGGCGTGGACCACGTCAGCCGCTACTATGATGCCGAGGCAATGTATGCCTTCGTCGGAGGCGGCAAGGTAAAGGAACACCACCTCGACCGCTGGAACCCCGCTGTCAGCGAGCAGCAGAACTTGGCCAACGCCAAATACCCCCTTCTCCACTATGACAGCTATGGCAACCACAACCAGCGTCAGAACTCTTTCTTCCTCAAGAATGGCGCGTTCTGCCGTCTGAAAAACATCGAGGTCTCTTACTCGCTCCCCGAGAAATGGATCAAGCATGTGTGGATGTCACAGTGCCGTTTCTACGTCAACGCCAACAACCTCATCACTTGGGACCATCTTGACGGACTCACCGACCCCGAAAACAACGGGTCCAACAAGTACCCCATCTGCAAGACAGTCAACTTCGGCGTAA
This sequence comes from Porphyromonadaceae bacterium UBA7042, assembly GCA_002494015.1. GTDB lineage: Bacteria > Bacteroidota > Bacteroidia > Bacteroidales > Muribaculaceae > Duncaniella. The sequence goes on from DLAR01000027.1 coordinate 25,814, forward strand.
ACATTCAATTTTAACCCTCATCTCTGAAACATCATGAGAAAACTAATTCAGCATACATTATCAGCCGCTTTCATCGGTGTGGCGATGACCGCCTTCACCGGGTGCAGCGACTTCCTCGACAAGCAGCCCTCCAACGAGCTCAGCGAGGAAAAGACCTATGCCGACTGGAGGATGTTTGAGTACTTCCACAACGATACCTATAACTTCCTTCTCCACGGTGCCAACCGCATCAACGGCTCGTGGCTCGACGCTGCCACCGACCTTGCAGAGACCTCGTTTGCCTCCGGCGGCACTCTGACCACATTTAATATCGGCAACTACTACGGCAATGCCGGTGCCGCCGAGCTTGTCAGCGTGTGGGAGTCGCGCTATCGCGGAATCCGCAAGTGCAACCGTGTCCTCAACGACATGGACCGTGTCCCCTATGACATCACCCGCACAGCCGAGGAAAACGAGGCCCTCCGCGCCACCACCCGTGCCGAAGCACGCACTTTCCGCGCTTGGTTCTACTGGGAACTATTCCTCCGCTACGGCCCGGTGCCCGTCATCACCGATGTGCTTGACCCCGACGACGACATGATTACCCCCTACAAGAACCGTCCGACAATCAAAGAATATGTAGTCGACTTCGTCCTGAAAGAACTTCAGGAATCAGAACCTGACCTGCTCAACTATGCCGACGCTTGGAGCAGCAACCGCATCGGCCGACTCTCGCAGCCCATGTCACGAGCCCTCCAGAGCCGCATTCTGCTTTACATGGCATCTCCCAGATATGCTCAGGAATCAGGCATAACTTGGCAACAGGCCGCCGACGCCGCCAAGAAGTTTATTGATGACTACAGCAGTAATTTCGGACTTTTTGCTGAAGAAAACCTGTCGCCGTCTGACAACTATGCCAACGCCCTTCTCCGCACCCAGTACACCGGCAACAACAACGAAGTAATCTTCTTCCGCAACGACGTTGTCATCAACTGGAGCGGAATCATGCAGGACACCCCCGTCGGTGAAGGCGGAAACGGTGGAAACTGCCCGTCTCAGAACCTCGTCGACATGTATGACATGGTCGATGGCTCATCGCCCTTTACGTCCTACGACGTAACCGGTGCCCCGGTTTATTCAGGCGGTGTCCCCACGGTAAATGCCGCAAGCGGCTACAGCGATGCCGACATGTGGTCTAACCGCGACCCCCGCCTCGCCGCTACAATCCTTTATCAGGGACAGCCTTGGGGCACTATGCGTGTCGGCGCTACTATCGACGTGCGCCCCGGTATGGCCGACAACCCCACCGGCAACGCCAACGCCACCCCGACCGGCTACTATATGCGCAAATACATCCCTGCGTCCATTCTCGCATCCAACCATGCCGGCACAGCCTACCGTCTCTGGACCATCATCCGCTATGCCGAAATCCTTCTCAACTATGCCGAAGCCCTCAACGAGGTGCAGGGTCCCTGTCAGGAAGTCTACGACATGCTCGACATGGTGCGCCACCGCGCAGGCATAACCGGCAGCGTCGCTGACCGCGCCGACCTTGCCGGAAAAGACGCCATGCGCAACTTCATCCACAAGGAACGCACCGTCGAGTTTGCCTTCGAGGAACACCGCCCGTGGGACGTGCGCCGCTGGAACTGCGCCGTCGAGGCTCTCTCACGCCCCATCTACGGTGTAAACGTCGCTATGGACGGAACCGTGACCCGCAAGGTCGCCCAAAACCGCGTCTTTGAACCCCGCATGTATCTCTACCCCATCCCCGAGACCGAGGTATGGAAGACCGACATTGAAAACAACCCCGGCTGGTAATAGACCCATGCCTTAATTATCACAAGAACCAATTATGAACACAATCATAAATCACTTCTCCGCAACAGGCCGGCGTGTCATCACCGCGTCGCTCCTGACCTGCTCGCTCAGCCTTTGGGCAGCCGGTGAACGCGAAATAAAAGGACGTGTGGTCGACCCCGAGGGTGAACCCATCCCCGGTGCCGTGGTCAACGTCGCCGAGCAGAGTAAAATCGTCATCACCGATGCCGACGGATTCTTCACCCTTACCGGCGCGATGCCCGACGACGAGGTCAATGCGACCTGTCTCGGCTACCACTCCACAATCGTCCCCGTCGAGGACATCGACAAAGTGCTGACAATCACCCTTGACCCCGACCGTGACCCCTATTCCCACAACATGGCGGTCGCTTTCAACTCCAAGCCGCTCAACACCGTCGTCGAGGCCACCTCGACCGTCAGCGGCACCGAGCTCCAGCGTTACCCCATCACCGTGCTTCAGAATGCCTTCAACTCCACCCTGACCGGCGTGCAGACCTACGAGGCATCATCCGAACCCGGATGGGGCGAGACAAAACTCTACATCCGCGGTCTTCGCACTCTCAACGCCAGCGCGCGAAACCCCATCTTTATCGTCGACAACGTGGAGCGTGACATCTCGTTCCTCGACGCATTCCCCATCGAGAGTGTGACAATCCTCAAGGATGCCGCCGCGACCGCCCTATACGGTATGCGCGGCGCCAACGGTGTCGTCCTCGTCACCACCAAACGCGGCAAGGCAGGCAAGACCAATATCGAGCTGACTCAGGAAATCGGATGGCAGCAGCTGACCAACACCGTGGAGAACCAAAACTCCTACAACATCGCCCTGACACGCAACCGCGCCCGATACCTCGACGGCAACGACCCGCTCTACACTCCCGAGCAGATTGAAAAATACCGTCGCGTGTCCAATGGCGAGACCCTCGATGGAATGGACCAGTACCGTTACTTCAACACCAACTGGTTTGACGTTCTTTACCGTGACAACGCCCCCGTCTACAAAACCAACCTCCAGATTTCGGGCGGTAACAACCGCGCGCGCTACTATGTTTCGTTCTCCTATCTCCGTCAGGAGGGTATGTGGAGCAGCGAGGGCACGTCAATCAACAAAGGCTTCAACACACAGCACGTCCTCAACCGCTGGAATCTCCGAAGCAACCTTGACATCAACGTCAACAAGTATCTGCGCGTAGGTCTCGACCTCGGCGGCCGCATCGACAACATCATGCAGCCAACAGCGTCAGTGTTCAATCTCACCACTTTCGGTGCTGTCGAGGCTGACCCGATGCATCCCGTCTATACCCCCAACGGTCAGATTTTCTCTGAATCGGGCACAGGTACCGTCAACCCCCTCCTCCAGCTCGGTGCTTCGGGACAGGAAAAGAACCGCCGCCGCCAGCTCTACTCGACTCTGACTATCGACGGCGACCTCAGCCCCATCACAAAGGGCCTCGGTGCCGAAATCGTGGTGTCGTTTGACGCTTACGACGGATACGAGTCCACTCAGACCAACTCGCTCAACGCCTACACCTACGACCTCACCAACATGAGCGTCAACCGCGTGGAGGATTTCACCTACAATCAGACCTATACCTATAGCGAGCTGACCAACCCCAGCGTCAACGAGCGTGACAACTCGTGGACCCTGAACCTGCGCGGCGGTTTCAGCTATGACCGCACATTCGGCAAGCACCATGTCGATGCCCGCGCGTTTGTCCGCTCCTATCAGAAGCGTCTCAACAAGGGTCCCCACTCCGCCGTGTGGTACAACCTTTCGAGCGACCGTTATCTGAGCTACAACGGTATGGCGACCTACATATTTGACCGCCGCTACATCCTCAACGGAAGCATATCCTACATGGGTTGCGACAACTTTGACCCCGACAACCGCTGGGGTACATTCTGGAGCGTAGGCGCGGGATGGGTTATCTCCAACGAGCCTTGGCTGCAGACCCACGATGTCAACCTCCTCAAGCTCCGCGCTTCTTATGGTAAAACCGGTATGAGCGACACCGGCGCGGGCCGTTACCCCTTCCAGTCGACCTATATCGCCGGAGGTGACTACAGCTTCGGTTTCAACGCCACCAACGTCCCCGGCTACCGCGAGGAAAAGGCAGGCAACCCCAACTCCAAGTGGGAAATATCCAAGATGCTCAACGTCGGCCTCGACTGGGGTTTCTGGGACAACCGCCTCTACGGTAATGTCGACGTGTGGAAAGAATGGCGCAGCAACATGCTCGTCACCCGAAGCACGATTCCCTCGATGATCGGTATCTCCTACGCACAGGACTCCTATGGCAAAGTCGAATCCAAAGGTTTCGAACTCACCATCGGCCATCAGAACAAAATCGGCAACGTCGAGTATTCAATCGAAGGCCTTCTCTCTTACAACACCAACAAAGTGACCGAGATGGACGAGGTTGAACCCTCCGTTCCTTGGCAGCGCCGCACAGGCGACCGCATCCGCCAGTATGAATCGGTACAATCTCTCTACGAGAGTGAAAACCGTGACGCTGTCGGCGGCTGGAACGCTTACCGCTTTGTACAGTGGGCATCTGACCCCGCCCTGATTGCCACATCTCAGGCCGACGCGCAGGCTCATCCCGAAAAATACCCCTACAACACCTTCTCGGGAGGCAACCAGAAACTCGGTACCGCAGTGTTCCGCGACCTCAACGGCGACCGTCAGATCGACTCGCGCGACATGGAACCCTACGGATTCACCATCCTCCCCGACTGGACTCCCTCAGTGTCACTCAGCGCCAAGTACATGGGATTTGACGTGCGCGTTGTCGGCACAGCCTACCTCAACCGCTCGGTATTCCTGTCGCCCTCGATGACATTCTCACAGTGGGGACACAACAACGCCACCCACGCCGTCACCGACGCTTGGGGTTACTACACCGACGATCCCGCCGACCCCCGCAACGTCAACGCCAAGTGGCCCCGCATCAGCTACACCTTCAATGCCGAGGATTCGAGCCGCGAAAACGGTTCCTATCAGAGCGACATCTGGATTCAGAACGGCGACTACTTCTCGCTGCGCAACGTCGAGGTGGGTTACTCGCTCCCCGAGCGACTCATCGCCAAGGCCTACATGACCAAGTGCCGTTTCTACTTCAGCGCCTACAACGTGGCCACTTGGAGCCACCTCCCCTCGGGCATGGACCCCGAGCGTCCTATGGGATATTGCTGGTGGTACCCCAAGACCCGTATCTTCTCATTCGGTATTAACCTCGCTTTCTAAAATTGTCTGAATCATGAAATTCAATAAATCAATAATACTGTCAGCCGCCATTTTCGGTGCCGCGTCGCTCGTCTCCTGCAGCGACTCCTATCTCGACAAGGAGGTCGACCTCACCTTGCAGGGCGACGTGGTGTTCGGCGACTATGACATGACCCGTGGCTTCCTTGCCAACTGCTACACATATCTTCCCGACGCGTTTGCCGATTACAGTGATGCAAACTCGCGCCTCAACAAGGACTGTATGACCGACAACGCAGTGTGCTACTGGCGCGGCTACACCCACTCGGTGATGGACGATGCCTATGACGCAAGCAACCACTGGTATGCCAACAACTACTGGAACACCCGCACAGCCGGTATCCGCGCCTGCAACCAGTTCATCCTCAACGCCCGCCCCTCGGTGGTCGGCAATGCCGAGCGCACCGGTGACGACAACCGCCTCTATGACCGCTTTATCGCCGAGGCACGCGTGCTCCGCGCAATCCTCCACATGGAGATGGTACAGTGGTTTGGCGACGTCCCCATCATCGGTGATGACGAGGAGGGCAAACCCATCGTGCTGACTCCCTCCATGCCGCTCCCTCCCCGCTCCAAGGCCGAGGACGTGCTGCAGTGGATTGCCGACGAGTGTGACAAATACAAGAACGACCTCCCCTTCCGTTACACCAACGAGGAAGAAAACTGGGGACGCATCAACGGTGCTGCCGCCTATGCCCTCAAGGCTCGCGCGCTACTCTACATGGCCTCCCCTCTCCACAACGAGTCAGGCGACACCGAGCGCTGGAACAAAGCCGCACAGGCAGCTCTCGACTTCATCTCGGCCAACAGCAAGTGCTGGAATCCCTACCGGCTCCACACCGCTCCCGGCAACGACCCCAATGAGAACTACTATGACTGCTTTATCACCAATCCTGTCCACAACAACGAGTACATACTCTCCCGCTCGGTGTGGCGCGGACAGACTCCCATCGAGGAGTTCAACTCCCCCTGCGGATTCACAGGCCGCCGCTCGGCCACCGGCTACATGAACCCGTCGCAGAACCTCGTGGATGCCTACGAGACAATCGCAGGTCTCCCCATCGACCACAATGACAGCGGCTATGATGAGCAAAACCCCTATGCCAACCGTGACCCGCGTCTTGAACAGACAATCATCCACCACGGCACCATCTGGGGCGTGGGCGACGAGCAGCGTCCCGTCAACGTCAACAACGACGACGGCGAGGTAGGTCCCGACTATGCCCGCTCCAACGGCGGAACCTGTACAGGCTACTACCTCAAGAAATACACCACAAATATTCCTTGGGACGGAACCGTCAGCGGAACCGACAAGGCCTGCCCCATCTTCCGCTATGCCGAGATTCTTCTCAATGCAGCGGAAGCCCTCAACGAGGCCGGCAAAACCAACGATGCTTACCAGTATGTCAATCAGGTGCGCGCCCGCGTCGGTATGCCAGCTTATTCAGGCATGAGCAAGGAACAGCTCCGCGAGCGCATCCAGAACGAGCGCCGCATCGAGCTTTGCTTTGAAGACCACCGCTACTTCGACGTGCGCCGCTGGATGCTGTTCAGCCAGCCGCAAAACCAGACCCGCGACGCCGAGCAGAATCTTCCCCGATACCGCCAGCTCCGTACAATCTACGGCGTTTCAATCCGCGAGAACACAGGCATCACGTTCAACTACGGCGTGAACGAGAAATACCCCTACTTCACGTTCAACGCTCCCAAGAACTACTTCGTGCCTATTCCTCTTTCTGAAATCCGCAAGACCGGCTACACTCAGACCAAAGGCTGGGAAATGTAATTTCGTTATCAAGTCGCCGGGCCTCAGGGTCCCTCTCCCGAAGCCCGCGACTTCCAACCAACAATGTCAATAAATTTATGAAAGCTAAAATATTCTTTCTAAGCACCCTCGTTGCAGCCTCATGCGCCTTTACCGCCTGCAACGACGATGACGACGTGGTGTATGCCGACGGCAACGTTGTGGCCCTCGACACCCCCGAGGCTGTAGAGACAGGTGCCACCTACCTCTCACTTTCTACTCCATTCCACATCAAAGATGATGCCCACTGGACCCGTGCCGGTTATTGCGTCGGCACGACCGAAAACCCCACTATCTACGGCAAAGTCTATGATGCCGAGGTCACTGACGGCATGGCTTTCGGCGGCACCCTCCGCGACGGCTATATCACTGCTACAATCCCTTCGCTCCGACCCGATGTCGAGTATCATGTCCGCGCCTTTGTCTCTCAATATAAAGGCTCCGTTGTCTACTCTCCCGACTTCGTAATCAAAACAGATGTCGGCACCCTCGACGACCAGCTCGCCGCCTACGAAGGCCCTGAATTCCGCGACGACTACTCATCGTTTGCCGGATGGGACCAGCGCGACAAGTGGAACCTCGCCAATGTCCATGACCCCTCGGTTGTAAAAGCCGATGACGGTTACTACTACATGTATCAGACCGATGCCTCCTATGGCAACGCCCACACAGCCGGCGGACACTTCCACGGACGTCGCTCCAAAGACCTCGTGAACTGGGAATACCTCGGCGGCACCATGCCTACCCTCCCCGAATGGGTCATCCCCAAGCTCAACGAAATCCGTGAGGCTCAGGGACTCCCGGCAGCCAACCCCGCCGTTGACGACTTCGGCTACTGGGCACCCGTTGTCCGCAAAGCCGGCTCGACCTACCGCATGTACTACTCCATCGTCTGCCCCGGACTCATCGGCGGTGACGGAACTTGGGGCGAACGCGCTTTCATCGGCCTGATGGAAAACGACAATCCCGCCAATAATGACGCTTGGGTCGACAAAGGTTACGTCATCACCAGCTCAACCGATAAAGGCAAGGACGCTCTCGGCACCACCAACGACTGGGCCAATGCCCTTTACCGTTTCAACGCCATCGACCCATCCTACATCATCACTGACGGCGGTGAACACTGGCTTGTCTACGGCTCATGGCACAGCGGTATCGCCGCTGTAAAGGTTGATCCCGCCACCGGCAAACCCGAAAACCTCGGCAACCCGTGGGACAACAACGCCGCCTACGGTACTCTCATCGCCACCCGTCAGGCCGGAAACCGCTGGCAGGCATCCGAAGGCCCCGAAGTCATCTACCGTGACGGCTACTACTATATGTTCCTCGCCTACGACGCTCTTGACGTTGCCTACAACACCCGCGTCGTGCGCTCCAAGAACATCACAGGTCCCTACATGGGCATTGACGGCACCAACGTCACCACAGGCGGCGACGCATTCCCCGTCGTGACACACCCCTACCGCTTCGGCGAAGACCACGGATGGGTAGGCATCTCCCACTGCGCAGTCTTTGACGACGGCAACGGCAACTGGTTCTACGCATCTCAAGGCCGTTTCCCCGCCGGCTGGGAAGGCAACGACGCAAGCAACGCCCTCATGATGGGACACGTCCGCTCGATTCTGTGGACCAAAGACGGATGGCCCCTCGTGATGCCTGAACGCTATGGCAACGTTCCTCAGGTGCCTGTGACCGACGAAGAAATCATCGGTACATGGGAAATCATCGACCTCTCCTATCAGTACGCCGCACAGAAAACCTCCTCTACCATCGTCCTCGGCAAAGACAACAAGGTAATCGACGGACTCTGGAAAGACAAAGACTGGAAATATGATGCCGATGCCAAGATTCTGACAATCGACGGCAACGACCTCTACATCGCCCGCGAATGTGACTGGGAATCAAACGACCGCCACGCAACAATCGTCTGCGCCGGTTACAGCGGCAAGACCACCTACTGGGGCAAAAAAATGTAACAACATGAAGTCTTAATCAACGTCAATTGATAAGCGCCAGCAGCAGGGGGCCGGGAATAATTCCCGACCCCCTGCCAAATTTAGAGGTCGTTTAAAAACAACCTCTTAGAGGGCGTTTTCATCTGCCGCCTCCGAGAGCGTGATAAAGGGTGATGATTCCGGCAATTTCATCGTATCGGCATTGCACCTCCGTCTGTCGGGCAGCGAGTAATGCCTGTTGCGCAGTCAGAACTTCGAGATAGTTTGTCGGAGAGTGGCGCATAAGCAGTTCTGTTTTGGTCACGGCATCGGTCAGCAATCCGATCTGTTCCTTTATCAGCATGCTCCGTTCTCTTGCCGCAGAGATCATTGAGATTGTGGCGGGGAGGGAAAAAGTATCCCGCCTCAAACAATGGCTCGACAGATAGGTATTGACGCCTTGTATCAACCGCAGCAACTCCAATCCGTTAAAAAAACTATCCAACAACCACTTACACTCCACAAAAGACAAGCAAATGTATATTCATTAAAATATCATATAACTCAAGTTTCGCAAGTTCTTGCGAACTTGAAAACTTGAAGTTTATGAGTTAAGAAGTTTATGAGTTTATAGACCGCATCTTCGGACCTGCTGTAGTCTATAACCTTATAATCTTTAACCTTTTCGCAAGTTATATTTGCGAAACTTGAATCATATAATTTTGTAACTTTGTGGTTGGATTGGCACGCGTCTGTCCATGACATTTTGGATTCAGTGCAAAATCCTACCGCGATTACAGGTGCGACAACGCATTTATACCGGACAGCCTCATTGTGAAAACAATAAACAGGATTATGACCAATTTAACTGAATATTATAAAATCTTACAACGCTTCTACAGCCTGTATGCCGGGGAAGGCGACGACGAACTGGCGCGACATGCCGCCGATGCCATCACACCCTTAGCCGAAAAGGGCAATACCAAGGCGCAATATATGCTCGGACGGTATTATTCGTGGGGTTATCATCATCAATGTGATAATCAGAAAGCGATTTACTGGTTTGAAAAAGCTGCCGACAAAGGGAGCGACAAGGCTGCCGAGGCGTTGGCAAATCTCTATCGCTACGATTTTGGCGACGATGAGACAATCAGTGCGCAGGCTAAAAAAGACTTTACACACAAATGGCATTACCGCTGGGTTGAAATCCTGAAAGCGCGAGCCGACAAAGGCGATATGGCGACCAAGAAGCGTATTGCCGATATTCTATCATGGGGTACGGGTGTTCCCGATGAAGTGTTGGAGATTGTCGAATATGATGATAATTACGAAGGAACCGCCGCTGAGTTGTATACCGAATTGGCTGAAGAAGAGAAGGATGCCGACGCATGGTATAACCTCGGAATGATATATTACAGTGAGGCGACTGAAGAAGCTCTTCGGAAGTCGTTTGACTGCTTTATGAAAGCCGCCGACATGGGCTTCAACGTAGCTTACCGCTGCATCGGCGCAGCCTACTTCGACGGGCGTGGTGTGGATAAAGACTGGCACAAGGCTCGCGAGTGGTATCAAAAAGGAGCCGAAGCGGGCGATGTAATGTCGAAACTACTGCTTGCCCAGTGTTATAAAAGCGGTATTGGCGGAGAAAAAGACTATGCCGAGGCTATGAAACTCTATCGGCAGATTGCCTCCCGCCGCAACTTATACGGAAAATACAACCATGAAGTCAGTGTGGCTCAGTATGAAATAGGCAACATGTATCTGAACGGACAGGGCGTGGAAACCGATATTCGTCAGGCTTTCGACTGGATTCGGCTTGCCGCTGAAAACGGCAACATTGCTGCCGAGAATGCGCTGAACAACAAGAAATTCCGAGATTTTAGGCGATGAAATTGCGTGCACTGCGTTTCGGGAACGATTCCATTCTCGACAAGAAAGAGAAGGAGAAATCCAATTATTGTCTGGTCAGTCTGTATGCCACCACATTCGGCATCGCACAGTTCGTCCTGTCGGAACTGATGCCTATTGACCTTAACGGATGTAGGCAGTTGACCATCCGTGCGAATGTTGAGCAGGAGATGATGGGCCGGCCGGGCTATAATCCGGTTCCGGAAATGGGCGTGTCGTGGTACAATCTCGATTACGAAACATCCCGCAAGCTCTATGACCTCAAACGCTTCAGCAAGGCTTTCAGTGAAGAACTCAGCAATGAGTTCGAGCAATTTGTCGCCAATATCATCATGGATGTTCTTGTGGAGATTGACCAAGCGCACGGTGGCAGAAACCGCCTTGCGGAGCGGCGCGATGACATTCTGAATAAGATGCGGGAGTGCGGATGCAAGAAAGAGATTCTGCTTGAAAAATACTCCAAACTCCGCCGCGACAGGAAATACAAGGCGAAGGTGTACCGCTGCATCGGACATGGCATAGGCGATGCTATAAGGGTCGATTTGGTAAATTGCAAAACCGATGACATAGTTGTGTCGGAATGGCTCGATGACTTGCCCCATAATGTCGAGATGGCAGGTGCTGTCACCCGTACAGGCTGGGCCGGCAATGCCTTCAACGTGACATTTTTTCGGTCGGATTGGACTGAAACTGTGGAATTACCTGAATGCAACCTATCGGATTAAGAGGGTGTCAGATAGATTCAAGCGAGCACAATGAAGAAGCTTTCAGTCTTGCTCATCAGTTACAGAGCTACGGCTATGCACCTTCTTTGCAAGTCCAAAATCATTCTACATATCACACTCAATTACTTTTGATAAAATAAACAACTAAAAGTCACCGGAAACGTAAATCAACCTTTTTATGAATCTGAAGAAACTCGTCATTTTGCTATTGATATTATTTGCGTTTGCCAAAATGCAAGCCCAGACACATTTCTCTGACCTACCCGATACGCTGCAAGTTGATTTAGATACGAAATACGCTGTGCGTTGGTCGGTTACTTTTACTCCTGTCGTTAGTCAAGGTAGTGCGACGATGGAATTATTTGAACCGATGTTCAATGCCGTGAGTCTAATCAATGAATCTGAAAAATTTCAGTTAGCTAACAGTTCATTGCTTTATGAGCAAAGCGACTGCACGACTGAACAACTGGCAAAAGTTGACGAATATCTGCATCAGACTCCTCTCCCAAGTCCATATCGATGGTTTTTAGGATTGTATAACAATGATACTATTATATTCGGCATTAAGGACTCTACCGAAACGTTTCAGGCCGATGTTGCCGAGGCATCTGTACATATTGAACCCTTATATGGCAATATCCCTGTTGTCTGTTTTCGGCTTGACAATGGAGAGCCAACGGAAATTACACAGGCATTCAAAGACTTCACCGAGCGTAATCTGTTAAAGACAATTGCTACCGAAATCAACGGACTTTTTATTATGGCACCCAAATTAAACAATGTCATCGAAGGAGGTGCAATAGAGATAACATCAATGCCGATTCCTCTAATAAACGAACTCTTTCTCCGAGATACCGAACCTGAAATAAAAGATGAGATCATAACAGACGAATAGCCACGTTTTTTGACATCCGGATAATAAGAGGGCGTTTCATAACAA
>DLAR01000014.1 GCA_002494015.1 Porphyromonadaceae bacterium UBA7042
CTATGCTCCCTCTGTGTAATAACGAGTGAACTGAAAGATGCTACCACTTTGGATTGACATTTGTTATGAAACGCCCTCTAATTTTATTTTTGTGTTGTTTGCTGCTTATGATTTGTCAAATTTTAGCTAATTTTGCTGCTGTTTTGTAATATTGGATAAATAAAAAGGAAGATATATGTCAGAAAAAGTAACATTCGGTTCTAAAATCGGATTGATAGCAAGCACGGTCGGCTCGGCGGTCGGCCTTGGAAATGTGTGGCGTTTCCCGGCCGAGACTCAGGCCAACGGCGGGGCGGCTTTCCTCGTTATATATATAATATGTGTATTCCTGTTTGGAATCCCGGTTATGACAGCCGAGTTCTCGCTTGGGCGCGGCGGCGGGAGTGACGCTGTCGGCGCGTTCAGGAATGTCACGCCGGGCCGCAGGCACTGGTGGCTTGTCGGCGCGCTGGCGATACTTGCGTCCTATCTGATACTGTCGTTCTACATGGTTGTGTCAGGGTGGACGCTGGAATATCTTGTGCAATCGGTTACGGGCGACCTTTATTCCCCGGTTCCCGAGGCTGTCGGCCTGACTCCCGACGAGGCCGGCGAGGTGCAGTTTTCTACCCGCATGGGCGAGTATATAACAGGCAGCGTGCGTCCGATAGTGATGACCTATCTGATGCTTGCGGCCAATCTTGGCGTGTTGATGATGGGGGTACAGAAGGGGATAGAGAAGATGTCCAATATTCTGATGCCGGTGATGTTTATGCTGCTGGTTGTGCTTGCTTGTGTGTCGCTGACACTTCCCGGGGCAGCCGAGGGTGTGAAATTTTTTCTCAGTCCCGATTTTTCCAAAGTGACCCCGATGACGATAGTCAATGCTATGGGACAGTCGTTTTTCTCGCTTAGCCTCGCGATGGGCATCCTGATAACCTATTCGGCTTATTATCCGGCCAATACCAAGCTGACGCGCACAGCGGTCACGGTGTCGATGCTCGACCTGCTTGTGGCGGTGATGATGGGACTGATTATCTTCCCCGGGGTCATGACCTATGGTCTTGCCGACGGGCAGCTGGCAGGCTCGGCACTCGTGTTTGTCACTCTGCCCGAGATATTTGCCCGCATGGGAGGCACCCAGTTCTGGTCGATTGTATTCTTTCTGCTGCTGACAGTAGCGGCTTTCACCTCGACTATCTCGCTTGCTGAGGTCTCGGTCGCCTTTGTCCAGCAGCGGTGGGGCCTTGGCCGCAAAGCAGCTTGCCTGACGGTTGTATTGCCCCTTTTCGTGTTGAGCGCGGTGTGCTCGCTGTCAGTGGGCGCGTGGAGCGGGTTCAAGATTGCCGGAATGACAATCTTTGATTTTCTTGATACTGTGGCGACCAACATAATGCTTCCTCTCGGCGGTATATTGCTGTGTGTCTACATGGGATGGGTTGCCCCGCGTCATTTCTTCAGCAACGAAATGAGCAACTGTGGCAAGATTCGTTCCCGGGTCTTTCCCGTGATATATTTTATTGTGAAATGGGTCGCCCCGGTGCTGATTGCGGTGATACTGATAAATTCGTTCATCCGTTAAAAAGGCAACGCTGTTGAACTGTTTTTAACTTCCTTGCGTTATATCAATGTACGTTGACTATTGTTTATGAAAGGGAAAGTTGATTTGTTTATGGTGTTAGCAGTTTTGAGCCCCATTGCCGCAAGTGCCCGGGGGCTTGCTGACATAGTGGATGCTCTTGAGAGTAGAGAATGCTTTGATTCTGACGTGATGTTCAGTGTCTCGCTGCCCCAAAGCGACAAGGATGTGGTCTACAACATCGATTTACGCTCGTTGAGGGCCGATGGCGACAAGCTGTCGGCATGTGATTATCTGATCGACTGGACGCTTGACACAAACTCGGGGGCGGTAAAAGGATTCTCGGCCTATTACGACGGCCACCACTACCGTTATCGTGACAATCGCTTGCAGGAATATCATGTCGAGTGGGACTCGGTGCCTTTCTCTCAAGCCGGAGGCCGTGGCGCGGTTCACAGGCTTGCGCAGTTTGCCGACCTTCTTCCTTGCGGCATAGCCGACCAGCTCCGTGCAATGGAACGAGACTCGTGTTATCGCTACACGATCGTTGACGGGCAGAGTGTCGACGGTGTTCCGGCATTGAAACTCGAAACGGTGATGACTGTCGGCGGCGTGACAGCAGTAGAGCGGGACTATTTCTTCGATGCTGAATCGCTCATGCCGTTGCGCATTGATACAGAGAGCAATCCCGGCTCGATTACCGAGCAGTCGATTTATGTCCGCTATTCCTATCCCGCCGAGCCTGTCTGCACCCCCATCAACGAGGAGACTCTGATGGCTGCTTATCCTGAGGTTTTTGAAAAATATCGCGAGAGCAATTTCCGCATTGAGAACCTTGCCGCGACACCCATGCCCCCGTTCTCATTGCCCACGACTACAGGCGAGCGTTACACCTACCATCGCGGCGACCCGTTCCGCGCCCCGACGCTGATTGTCATTCTTGACCCTGCGACCGGGTTTAACCGGCAGATTGTAGAGGCTGTGAGAGGCGCGGCTGACCGGTTGCCCTACAATGCCGATGTCATCTATGCCTTTGCATCGAGCAACGTGGATGCTATCGAGGAGGTGGTGCCCCGGATTCGACCCGGTGAACATCTTCTGATGAGCGCCAAGTCACTTGCCCGTGACTGTGGCGCGGCCTCGCTCCCTGTTATGATAGCGGTAGACCGCAGCGGGATTGTAAAAAATGTCATGCTCGGGTTCAACAACGACATGGAAAATGTTGTTTTACAGAATATGGGATTGCTGAAATAAAGAGCAGTTCGACATAGTTTCAACTAACAAACAAAACTCAAACATAGAATATGGAAACCGTTTACTTTAAAGGAGAGCCATGCCACACTTGTGGTACCCTTCCCTCGTTAGGTGAGACCGCTCCTTGTTTTCATCTCGCCGGCGCCGATCTCTCACAGGTGCTTTGCAATGACTTTGCCGGCAAACGTGTCGTGTTGAACATTTTTCCGAGTCTCGACACCGCAGTGTGTGCCATGAGTGTGCGCCGCTTTAATGAGGAAGCCGCACGATTGAAAGATGTGGTAGTGATATGCGTGTCGATGGACCTGCCGTTTGCCATGTCGCGTTTCTGCACAATCGAGAATATTAAAAACGTTATATTCGGCTCGGCGTTCCGCTCGCCATTGTTTGCACAGAAATATGGCGTGCAGCTGTGTGACGGCCCTCTTGCCGGACTTCTTGCCCGTGCCGTACTCATCCTTGATGAAAACCGCCGCGTAATCTACCGTGAGCTTGTCGAGGAAATAACCAACGAGCCTGACTATGCCGCCGCCCTGAAAGTGCTTGAAGGGAAATATTGAACTGCAACAGTTCCCACTCAAAAAAACAGTGAAGGCTTGCC
>DLAR01000051.1 GCA_002494015.1 Porphyromonadaceae bacterium UBA7042
GGTCGCCTTTCGCCCTGAATCTCGGTCACATAGCTACAGCTATGCTCCATCGATTCATGACGAAATCCGACGCGTGAAAACGGGCTTTGGATTTAACATTTGTTATAAAACACCCTCTTATAGTATTGCCATTGCCACCTTGGCAGCAGCCTCGGCATCGGCAAGCGCGTCGTGGTGGTTATAGAAGGGGATGGCAAGAAATTCACAAAGATAGGGTAGGGAATAGGAGCTGAGATGCGAGCGGGGGATAACCTGTCGAGCCTTTTGGAGCGTGCAGTAAAACCTGTAATCGGGATAATCCATTCCGTAGGTTCTGAACGCCGCCCTGATGCATCGTTCGTCAAACGCCTTGTTATGGGCCACGAGGGGAAGATTGCCGATAAACTGATCAAGGTCTTCCCATACATGGGCGAAACACCGGGCATTTTCCGTGTCAGACGGGCCTATTCCGTGAATATTCTCTGTGAAATGCCTGAGATAGTATTCCGGCTCAGGTTTTACAAGTTCATAGAATCGGTCCACGATGTAACCGTCTGTCACTTTTACGGCCCCTATTGCACAGATGCTCGAAGGCTCGTTGTTGGCCGTCTCGACATCAATGGCGACAAAATTATCCATTGGCAATGATGTCATTTACTTGGTCGCGTATGTCCTCCATCAGCCAGCGCGGGGTAGAGGTCGCCCCGCAGATACCTATTGTCTCGGCTCCTTCAATCCAAGCAGGGTCAAGGTCGCCGCGACGGGACAAAAGACGGGTATTGGGATTCACACTGCGGCATTCATTAAACAACACCTTTCCGTTGCTGCTTTTTGCCCCGGCGACAAACAACACGACATCGTGAGCGGCGGCAAAATCGCGCAATTGCCCGACTCGGTTTGCCACTTGACGACAGATTGTGTCGTAATAATCAAACTCGACTTCGGGCGAAATCCTTGACGATATTTCGGTGATTATCTGCTTGAAACCTTCGAGCGGCATCGTTGTCTGAGAATATAACGAGATACTGCGGGAGAAATCAACCCGGTCAAGGCCCTCAATATTCTCGACCACGATAGCCTCGCCGTCGGTCTGTCCCACAAGGCCGTTGACCTCGGCATGCCCAGTTTTCCCATATATGACAATCTGCGGGCGCGGTTCTGAGCCGAATGTAGCTTTGATGCGTTGCTGTAATTTCAAGACGACAGGACATGTCGCATCAATAATTTCGATATTGCGTTCCCGTGCAATCCGGTAAGTAGATGGAGGCTCTCCGTGGGCGCGCAACAGGACTCTGGAATCGTTCAAGCGGTTCAAATCTTCATGTGTAATGGTGGTCAGGCCTTTGTTTTCAAGCCTTTCCACCTCGTCGCTGTTGTGCACGATGTCTCCAAGGCAATATAACCGCGATCCGTCACCGGCATCAAGTTCTTCTTCGGCCTTTCGGATGGCTGTCACAACGCCGTGGCAAAATCCTGAATGAGAGTCAATTTCGACAATCGGCTGTTTCATCCTTTGGCCAATATGGAGTTATACAGATTCAGCAGCCACTGGTTCTGCTCGGGGATTGACATGCTGGAATTGTCGAGACGCACAGCGTCTTCGGCACACCTTAGCGGGCTTTCGGCCCGGTTTTCATCGATGTAATCCCGTTTCTTGACATTTTCAAGAACTTCTTCAAATGTCACAGCCTCGCCCTTGGCCTGCAGCTCGGCAACTCGTCGACGGGCACGCTCGTCGGCCGATGCGTCGCAGAAAACCTTCATTTCTGCATCGGGAAAAACCACCGTCCCGATGTCGCGTCCGTCCATGACTATCCCTTTGCTTTTCCCCATAGCCTGCTGCATCTTGACAAGCGCGTGGCGCACTTCGGGAATCGCAGCGATAGGGGAGACATGATTGGAGACAGCAAGGGTGCGTATTTCGCGTTCCACATTTTCACCGTTAAGGACAGTCGACTGGCTGTCGCCGTTTACATCGAAGTCAATTTTAATATCGGGCAACGCACTGATGACCCCTGCAGTGTCGACGTTACCATCGGCATCAATCAGGTCGTGGCGCATAGCATAAAGAGTTACTGCACGGTACATCGCACCGGAGTCAATGTAACGGTATCCGATAGTTTTGGCAAGTTGACGCGCCATCGAGCTTTTGCCTGAAGACGAGTATCCGTCAATCGCTATAATAATTGAATGATTATCCTTTATCATGATATAATAATCTGGTTATCTAAATTCTGTCAGAATAGTGGAGAGATTCAGCATGATTGTCGTGGCCCCTGAGTGAGGCTGTGACAGGGCGACACCGACAGCGAAATTTGACACTTTCAATCCGGCTCCGATTGAGAAACCTGAAAGAAAACTGCGTGAGTAGGTTGACATGTCAGTGCGTGTCTTATAGTTGTATCCGATACCAATGCGGAATCGGTCACTGGGAACGAAGTCGGCTGCAAAGATGAGATGTCGGAAAAGGTTTGACCCAAACGAGTCTTTTAACACGGGTTTTGCATCAGTCGTGCCGTCACCGTTCTCATAGTAGGGCAGACTCCATTTGGTCAGATTCCATGCTGTTATAGACCAGCGCACGGGCAATGTGCCGAAGGACTGTGTCCAGCCGAGTCGTAAATCCACCGGCAATCGGTCGTAACTCTCGTTGAACCGTTTCACCTGACCGCCAAGATTGGCCAATACTACCGAAAATGACAAATCGCGTTCGGGGTCATAATAGTTGACTCCAAGGTCGGTAGCAATTGCGAGCGCGCTGTATCGGTCATAGGAACTGAATGCGAATTTAAGATTGATGCCACCGCGCCAATGCTCGGTAATGTCATGGGAATAACTCGCTGAGGCGGCGACATCGGTCGGGGACAGTGTGCCGGTCAGCGTGCCGTTTACGTCTGCGCCCTTGATTTCTCCATAGCCGAAATATTGTATTCCGACAGACCACGCGCTACGGCCGGTTGCCCTCATTCCGAAACGCAATCCGGCAAAATTGGAGTCACCGACATATCTCATGTAATTTACTCCTAACTGCATGTCTATTTCAGGGCCGAGTAATGCCGGGTTTTGATCAATCGCATTGATGTCATCATCAATAGTGGAGATATTTACACCGCCCAACCCGTAGGCAAGCGTTGATGACGGAAGGTTCAGAAAGTTGTAGGCAGGCGAGGAATCTCCGGCAGTTGCAGCGGCATGAATCGATACTACAAACAGTGAAACCAACAAGTGCCTTAATATATTATATGTAGAATTGGTCTTCATTGAAAATGAGGTAGACATGTATATGTTATCAACGTTAAACCT
The DNA here is from genome assembly GCA_002494015.1 of Porphyromonadaceae bacterium UBA7042. GTDB lineage: Bacteria > Bacteroidota > Bacteroidia > Bacteroidales > Muribaculaceae > Duncaniella. The sequence continues at coordinate 3,283 of DLAR01000051.1, forward strand.
CTATAAAATAGTATGGACTGCCGGATTTAATTTCCCGAATGTAAACAAAACCAAAAGTTGCCTAATCTATCACAAATATAGCCGTGTCTTTTTGCTTTTCACGAAATAACACTCTATTTTTGTGACTAAATCTTCTCACTATCACTTCACAGAATGAACAAAAGACTACTTTTTCTCCTAATATTAGCCACATTTGTCATTTACTTTGCGTCACCGGCAAAAGCTCAAAGGCATCACACATCGGCCAACATCAAGCCATCGGCGCAGATAGTAATGGATGTCTACGAGTATGATTTCGTCGATGTTCAACCACAGTTTCCCGGAGGGAATTCGGAGATGATACGGTTCATCAACAATGAACGCCGCTATCCGGCCGAGGCTTATCACAACGGTGTCGAAGGCAGAGTTTTGTGCAGTTTCATCGTGAATACTGACGGTTCTATTTCCCATATCGCCGTTTTACGCGGAGTAGAGGAGAGCCTTAATCGCGAAGCGGTGCGCATCATTTCTGAAATGCCTCACTGGCATGCCGGAAAATTAGACAACGAGAACGTGCCTGTTTATTGCATTCTTCCGATTGCATTCCGCAAATAGCGTCCATGAATTTTACCAAAATTTGTTCTGCTCGGGAAGGTATTCCATCCCGAGCTTTTTCATTTGGTCAAGCAGTTCCTGACGGTCGATTCCCAAATCGTCACACAACTCGTCAAGAGACTGATAGTTGTCACGCAGTTTCATATTTAGAAAACTCATCAGCATCGCAGGGTCTTTAGGTAATTCATCCATTTTCTTTGTGGTATTTTTTCAACGTGCAAAATTACGCAATAAATGCGACATAATAGCATTACAGAACTCTCTGTTTGGTATTATCTTTGTATATATGTAATTTAAGGCAAGGGCAGATGGTTCTGCTTTCGCCCTCTGTAGCTGTTTTCTCATAATCCACATTATGTAAAATAGCAAATCGGAGGGAAATTTAAAATTACGAGAATTGTTTGTGCTTTCCCAGATTCTGTCAAGGAATGCTTTCGCTGATTATCATTGCTGAGATTCCAATATTCCGTGCAAACTCCCGAATCGAGTTCAAATATTCGATTCGGGAGACAAAAAAAGACTCGTACAATAAAAGGATTCCCCCATTGTACGAGTCAAAAATCTTTTATCTGAATGTTATTGTAATGCTATATCCAACACGCCGGCTACCGTTCTGACATAATGAAATGTCAGATTTTCCAGATAATTAGACTTTATGTCTTCAATATCCTTGCGATTGTCGGCACATAGAATAATATCTGTGATTCCGGCTCGTTTTGCTGCAAGGATTTTTTCTTTGATGCCTCCTACCGGCAAAACCTTTCCGCGCAAAGTGATTTCGCCTGTCATTGCCAACCGCTGGCGCACGGGTCTTCCGGTCATGGCCGATACTATCGATGTCGCCATTGTTATACCGGCCGACGGTCCGTCTTTCGGAATTGCTCCTTCGGGAACATGGATATGCAACGTGTTATTTTCAAACATCTCTGAGTCGATGTGGTAATCAGCGGCATGAGACTTGACAAACTGGAACGCAATCATCGCTGATTCCTTCATCACATCGCCGAGGTTTCCGGTGAGCGTCAGTTTCTCGCCTTTGCCACGGGCAATGGATGACTCGATAAACAGAATCTCGCCCCCGACTGCAGTCCATGCAAGCCCGGTTGCGATGCCGGGAATAGCCGATGCCTCATAGCGTTCTTTTGTAAATATCTGAACACCAAGGCAATCACGCAGCATGTCGGCTGTTATGTTGAGAGAGAAGGCTTCACCGCGCATTTTTTTCAGGACAATTTTTCTAACCACGGCAGAAATTTTCTTTTCAAGCTGGCGCACGCCGCTCTCTGACGTGTAGTTTTCTATTATCGAGACGATTGCATTCTCGTCAAATGTTATTTCATCTTCTTTGAATCCATTTTCGACGGCAACACGCGGAATCAGGTGGCGGCGGGCAATCTCAATTTTTTCTTCAAGAAGATAACCTGATATGTCGATAATCTCCATTCGGTCAAGAAGCGGCTGTGACAACGTCGACAGGGTATTGGCCGTGGCGATAAACAATACTTTCGACAGGTCATAGTCAACGTCAACATAATTGTCATGGAAATGGCAATTTTGCTCAGGATCAAGTACTTCAAGCAGTGCGGCCGAAGGGTCGCCCTTGAAATCAGAACCGGTCTTGTCTATTTCGTCAAGCAAAAGCACAGGATTAGATGCCCCGGCACGTTTCATCGCGTCAATTATGCGTCCCGGCATCGCTCCGATATAGGTGCGCCGGTGGCCGCGTATTTCGGCCTCGTCATGCAGTCCGCCGAGTGACACGCGCTGATATTTGCGGCCGAGAGCCTTGGCTATTGACTGACCGAGCGAGGTCTTCCCTACTCCCGGGGCTCCGACAAGGCATATAATCGGGGAATGCCCGTCAGGGGTATTCATCAGTACCGCAAGCTGCTCAAGAATGCGCTCTTTGACCTTCTCAAGTCCGTAATGGTCGGCATCAAGGATAGCCTCTGCTGATGCGAAATCGGTCGTCAGCGGGTCAATTTTGTTCCACGGCAGTGATGTCAGCAAGTCGAGATAAGAATACTGCACCGAGTAGTCGGGACTCTGCGGGTTAAGCCGTCCAAGTTTGTCAATCTCTTTTTCAAAAGTCTTGCGTATGTTTTCGGGAAAATCTATTTTCTCGGCTTTCTCACGCAGCTCCTTGCAATCATCGTCATCGCCGTAAAGTTCTTCGCGCAGAGTCTCGAACTGGCTTTGCAGATATACGTTGCGCTGTTGCTCGTCAAGACGGGCCTTGGCTTTCATGCGTATGCTGGCCTTCAGTTCTACAAGCTGCTCGTTGCGCGACAGCTCGGTCAGCAACAGGTATGCACGCTCTTTCACCCTGCACTTGGCCAGCATTTCTTCTTTAAATGCTGCCGGAAAAGGAGAATGGGTGGCGATAAGGTTTACAAGAAGAACCGGGTCGGGAATGCTCTCGACGTTCACGGTGAGATCGCTGACCCCGTCACCACCCTTCTTCAAGATGTTGAGGGTGGTGTCTTTTATTTCGGAAACAAGTGCGGCAAACTCTTTGTCAGTCACACGCGGATTGGTGTCGCGCACGGGCCTTACAACGGCAGAAAGAGAACCGGGAATCACATTGCCTTGCGATTGCCCAAGCATTTTGACTTTGCTGCGGGCACTGAGTATGGCGGTATGAGTTCCGTCGGGAAGGTCAAATACTTTCAGGACATCGGCTACTACTCCGTATGGGTACAGATGCTCTATGCCCGGATTTTCCGTTGACGGTTCAAGCTGGCAGAAAATTCCCACCGGAATATTCTCTTTTGATGCGATGTTGGCAGTGTTGATAGATGTCTGACGACCGAGCGAAATAGGAAATGTCACACCCGGGAAAAGCACGAGATCCCTCGTGGCAATGACAGGCAGGTCATTCAGGTTCGGTTCGGCTTTTTGGCGGTTGGACTCGATGTCGATCTGTCCCACTGATATTATCTTGGTTGTTTCCTCTTCCATTATATATTATGTAGTGACTGTTTTTTCGTTACCAATGACATAGCAAAATCTGTGCCAAAGTTACGAAATAAACACGACATATCATCTTAACAAGCTATTTTTAACGGCTTAGCTGTATGATGTTAAATAAATATGTTGTGTAACATGTCAAATTTCAATACTTATCTCAAAAATAATTACTATTTTGCACCCCGAAATGAAAATGTTTCTATCTCTCTACAAGCAATAACAATTAAATCTCTAATAACATGAAGGTTTATCAAACTAACGAAATCAAGAACATCGCCTTGCTTGGAAGCAAAGGCTCGGGTAAAACCACACTCGCCGAAGCTATGCTTTTCGAGTGTGGAGTTATAAAACGCCGCGGTACTATTGAAGCAAAAAATACTGTAAGCGATTCGTTTCCCGTCGAGAAAGAATATGGTTACTCTGTGTTCTCGACGGTTTTCCATGCCGAGTTCCTTGGAAAGAAACTGAATGTTATTGACTGCCCGGGAGCCGATGACTTTGTGGGCAACGCTATTACTGCTCTAAATGTGACTGATACCGGTCTGATTGTCATCAACGCTCAATATGGCGTGGAAGTCGGCACTCAAAACATTTTCCGCACCACTCAGTCAATAAAGAAGCCTGTCATTTTTGCGCTCAACCAGCTTGACGGCGAGAAAGCCGACTATGAGAATGTGCTGGAACAGATGCGTGAAATCTTCGGCAAGAAAATTGTCCCCATCCAGTATCCACTCCAGTGCGGTCCCGGTTTCAACGCCATGATTGACGTGCTGTTGATGAAGAAATATTCTTGGGGCCCCGACGGCGGCACTCCCACTATTGAAGAAATTCCCGAGGAGGAACGTGAACGAGCCGACGAACTTCACCAACAGCTTGTCGAGGCCGCTGCGGAAAACGATGAGACATTGATGGAAAAATTCTTTGAGCAAGGACATCTTACCGAAGACGAGATGCGTGAAGGAATCCGCAAGGGGCTCATTGACCGCTCTATCTATCCCGTATTCTGCGTGTCAGCCGCCAAAGACATGGGCGTGCGCCGAATGATGGAATTCCTCGGCAATGTTGTGCCGTTTGTAGAGGATATGCCGGCTCCCGAGACTGCCGACGGAATTGAGGTGCGTCCGGATTCCAACGGTCCCCTCTCTTTATATATGTTCAAGACGACCGTCGAACCCCACATCGGCGAAGTTTCCTATTTCAAGGTGATGTCAGGCACTCTCACTCCCGGTGTGGATCTTGACAACGTTACCCGAGGCTCAAAAGAGCGCATCGCCCAGATTTACTGCTGCTGCGGACAGATTAAGACTCAGGTTGACAAACTATGCGCCGGAGACATCGGCGCTACTGTCAAACTGAAAGATGTGCGCACCGGTAACACTCTTGACGGCAAAGACTGCGAATATCGCTTCGACTTCATCCGTTATCCCGAGCCTAAATATCGCCGCGCAATCCGTCCCGTGACCGAAAGCGATGCTGAAAAGCTCATGGGCATCCTCACCCGCATGCACGAAGAAGACCCGACATGGGTAATCGAGCAGTCAAAGGAATTGAAACAGACAATTCTTTCGGGACAGGGCGAATTCCATCTCCGCACTCTCAAATGGCGTGTTGAAAACAACGATAAACTGCCCATCGTCTTTGAAGAACCACGCATCCCTTATCGCGAAACCATCACCAAGGCCGCACGGGCTGACTATCGTCACAAAAAGCAATCGGGCGGTGCCGGCCAGTTTGGCGAAGTGCACCTGATTATCGAGCCTTACAGCGAAGATGCTCCCCTCCCCGACACCTATCGTTTCGGCAATCAAGAGTTCAAGATGAGTATTCGCGACACTCAGGAAATCCCGCTGTCATGGGGCGGAAAACTTGTCGTTCACAACTGTATTGTCGGCGGTGCGATTGATGCCCGCTTTATTCCCGCTATTGTAAAGGGACTCATGGACCGCATGGAACAAGGCCCGCTGACAGGCAGCTATGCCCGCGACGTGAGAGTTTGTATCTATGATGGCAAGATGCACCCAGTTGACTCCAATGAAATATCGTTCCGTCTCGCCGGTCGTAACGCATTCTCCGAGGCGTTCCGCAATGCCAACCCCAAGGTCCTCGAACCGGTCTATGATGTTGACGTGATGGTTCCCGCCGATGTTATGGGTGACGTGATGAGTGACTTGCAAGGCCGTCGTGCTATCATCATGGGTATGTCGAGTGAAAACGGCTTTGAAAAAATCTCGGCCAAAGTGCCTCTCAAAGAAATGTCGAGCTACTCCACCGCCCTCAGCTCTATCACCGGCGGCCGCTCGTCGTTCTCGATGAAGTTTGCATCCTATGAACTTGTTCCCTCTGATGTTCAGGAAAAACTTCTGAAGGAATACGCCGAAAAAAATACTGAAGATTAGGATTTTTCTTATATCAATGTGAAACACCCGTTGTGGGGAGGCATCTGGTTGCCTCCCCACAATATTTATAGTATGTTTACGTTTTCTGTACATGAAAAAGATGATTTTGCTCATATTGTTGATCAGTGCGACCATTTGCCGTGCCGAAGTTAATGACTCAGGATGGGGCCGTCACCGTGCCGCCATCACAGGTATGCTGACTTCCAGCGACACTTGGCAGCTCGAATCAAGCTATCACTTCATGTTGTGCCGGTATATGGGAGTGGGTGCGTCAATCGGCTTGTGGGAGCAGATTATGTCTGACGGATACCCCTCGGGGACAGGCTGGCACGTCGATGAAAACAGCGAAAAAGTTCATAATCTCTACCTTCGTCCCTCTTTGTTGTTCCAATCTCCGGTTTTCCTAAAAATACGGGATGCCGGTATAAGTGTCACAGCAGAGCCGGGTATAATGATGAACATACCTTATTGCTCGGCAGGAATCGATATTGTCGATGGATTTCAGACTGTCGATTATACTACTGTCAGTACTACCAACGGCCAGTGGTGTGGGGTCGATCTGCGTGTCGGGATAAACGTCAACGTCTACCGTTTCAATTTCAGCATCGGCTACCTGATGTCTAATTTTGACATTCTTTCAATGCCGCGCCACCTACGCTATAACGGGATAAGGTTCAGCGAGTTTTATCCGACGAAACCGTTTATGCAGGGTGCCTATGCCGCTGTCTCGGCAAGTTTTTAACACGCGAAATATCCCTTCAGGACCTTTGCGCTTATTTCGGCCGGTGTGCGGACTGCAAGCAGTGCCGGTCGCTCGGTTTCGGCGGCAAACATTTTAAATGACGATTCAAGACTTTCGATGTTGTCAGCCTCAAAATAGGAGAATCCATACCCTTCTGCAATCTGTCGCAGCGGCAGATTTACCGGGCCTGCGAAAAATCTGTCAAGCTCAGGGAGCGACGACGTACTTCCTATAAATCTGAAAATCCCGCCTCCTCCATTACACATGACTATTATCTTCATCCTCGGAGACATGAGTGTTGACGACAGAGCCGCGAGGTCATATTGGCAACTCATGTCACCACTTATCAGCAGCGTTATTCCCCGATATGCCGTTGACGCGCCGAGAGCCGTCGACGTACATCCGTCAATTCCGCTCACTCCACGGTTGCAGTCGCTGCGATGGATTCTTGTGCAGTCCATCAGTTGGGCATAACGGACAGGGGTGCCGTTGGAAAGATGCAGATTCCATCCTCTCGGAATCATCTTTATAATGCGTGACATCGCAGCCATATCGCTCCACGGGGCATTGGCGACATAATTGTCATGTCGTGCGGTTGCCCTGCGATAAATTCCGTGCCATTGTTCCGAGTAATCACATTTCGCCCAGAACGGTTGCATGGCCGAGGCAAGCTGCCTCATAAAGACAGCCGCAGGCATGTCGATGCGGAGTGACAGGTGTCTGAAACAATCGACAGTTGCATGGTTCTCCCCTACTGACCAATGTTCAACTCCCGGCAAGGAGCGCACATACTCTTTAACGTGGCGTGACACAAGCGCCCCACCTACTGTTATCACGACATCGGGCCGCAATTCTCTCTTTTCATCATCGGTCATTGCGCTCAGCGTGGTATCGATGCGCGATATTAACAGCGGCGAGTGAAGATTGGCTATAGTCTCGGTCAGGACAACCACATTGGGCAACATGGCTATTTTGGCCATTGCCCTTGTCAGCCGCTCGTCAGGCTCATGGAATCCGGCAATGACCATCACGCGCCTCGGTGATCCGATTCTTGCCCCCAGCTCGCGGGCCTCGCAGGTTGGGAGTTCCGTAATCGGTCTCACCATACTTATTACACGCGACGAACCGGGGCAATAATCTGTCATGCGCGACAGCGGGGCATCAAGACGGATATTTAGATGAACGGGACCGCGTCGACCTGTGGTGGCTTCGATTAATGCATCATTTATCATACGGTTTACGCTCCACCGGGCATCCTGACAGTCGATTCTGGCCGGAATATCCCATGTGCGCTTGACTATCTTGTCGAGAACCCCGGGTTGCCACAATGTCTGCGAATCATCTTGATCAATCCACTCTTCGGGCCGGTCAGCTGACACGACAATCAGAGGCACACCACGGTAAAAAGCCTCAGCGACTGCCGGGGCATAGTTGAGCAAGGCCGTCCCACTCGTACACACTATCGCTGTCGGCTCACCCGACTGAACCGCGATTCCGAGTGCGACAAAGGCAGCTGACCGCTCGTCGATGACAACGTCGCAAGTCAGGTTCTGACAACGCGAGAGTGCCACGATTATCGGCGCGTTACGCGATCCCGGAGAGACTACGGCTCGTTTTACTCCGTGGGCGACCAAGAGGTCGGCCAATATGTTGCATGATAGTTTGTCGGTCGTTTCCATACCACAAAATTACTCAAATTTAAGCAAAATATCATCCCGATATGTTATCTTTGTAGGCAAAAATAAGCAGAATATGATTACCGCATCAAAACTCCATAAGGAAAATATCGCCGAGTATCTTCTCTATATGTGGCAGATTGAGGATATTATACGCGCCAACGATCTCGACATTGAAAAAATCGAAAGAAACGTTATCGACCGCTATCAACTCTCCCCTGACCGGCGCAAGGAAATGGTCGAGTGGTACGAATCTCTCATTGACATGATGCGCCGCGAGAATGTTGAGAAATCGGGGCATCTCCAGCTTAACAAGAATGTCATAATCCAGTTGACCGATCTCCATCTCGCCTTGATGAAAGACCCGCGCTATGCCGAATATACAGCTGAATTTTACAAGACGCTCCCTTTCATCGTCGAGCTTCGAAGCAAGGCCGGTGACCACCCACTTCCCGAGATAGAGACCTGTTTCAACGCCCTGTACGGGATGCTGATGCTGCGTCTGCAAAGCAAGGAGATTACACCCGAGACACAAAACGCCGTCAAGCAGATTTCTCGCTTTATAGCAACCCTCGCTCAGTATTATAACCTTGACCGCGACAACAAGCTTTTCAACCCCGAAGAAGAATAAGGATCCAGTTGCCGCGATTTAGAGGTTGTTTTTAAACAACCTCTAAATCGCGGCTTTTAACGCGTCAATCACGCGAGCTATATCGCTGTCTGTAAGAGAGGATCCGCTTGGAAGGCACAGACCGCGGTCAAAAAGGTCCTCCCCTACTTTTTCGCCATAGTATGACGCGCTGCTGAACACAGGTTGCATGTTCATCGGACGCCACAACAGACGCGTCTCTATATTGCATTCATTGAGCGCGATGCGCACCTCGTCGGGCGTTTTGCCGGTGGCCGGGTCAATCTGAATGGTCGAGAGCCAGAAGTTGGAATTAAAGTCAACCGACGGATTGCACTGCACGGTCACACCCGGAATGGCAGCAAGTTCGCGCACATACATCTCATGGATGGCGCGACGACGGGCGACTCGCTCGTTTATCTCGTCCATCTGTCCGCAGCCGATGCCCGCTGACACATTTGACAGACGGTAGTTGTAGCCGATGACCTCATGATAGTAATATGGCCTGTTTTCACGCGCCTGTGTGGCAAGAAACTTGACACGGTCAGCCGCCTCGCGGGTCGGACAAACAAGTGCGCCGCCACCTGATGTGGTGATAATTTTATTGCCGTTGAAGCTCAATGCCCCATATTGGCCAAGCGTGCCGCATTTGCGACCCTTGTATTCAGAACCAAGCGCCTCAGCGGCATCTTCAAGTATCGGGATGTCATATCGGGCGGCAACGTCACGAATCTCGTCCATTTTGGCCGGCATCCCGTAAAGATGGACAGGAATAATGGCGCGGGGACGGCGGCCGGTCTTGCGCTCACGGTCGATGATGGCTTCTTCGAGCAAAGCGGGCGACATGTTGAACGTGTCAGGCTCGCTGTCAACAAAAACGGGTGTAGCGCCCTGATATGTAATGGGATTGGCACTTGCCGAAAATGTGAGCGACTGGCATATTACCTCGTCGCCGGCCTTGACACCGAGCATGACAAGACCGAGATGGATAGCGGCAGTCCCTGCACTCAGGGCGACCACATGATGCGCACCGAGGTATTCGCCGAGACGGCGTTCAAATTCGTCAACATTAGGCCCGAGGGGCACAATCCAGCTGTCTTTGAATGCTTCGTCAACCCAGTGGCGTTCAGTCCCACTGAGATGAGGTTTGGACAACAGTATGCGATTATCCATGATTATATTTTGTTTTTTGGTGTCGCAAAGGTAGGGATTTCCACGGAATAATTGTTAAATTTGCACTTACAAAATTCAATCTGATGAAATTCAAGGCAACACTTTTAGGCGCGATTCTCGTTTCCGCACCAATAGCCTGTGGGAATGACGGCGACCGTGAGGCATATATAATATGTGTCGATTCTCTCCCCGGAAATCAGGCCCGCGACATGGCACTGAAACTCGGGCCTGACGGGTCAGCGCGTGTGCTGGTCGACTGGCTTGTCAAAGCAGACCGGGTTGACCGTGTGTATGCCTCGGATCTTGCCCGCGAGCTTTCAGCCATTTTCAGTTGCGATACCTCAGGGCATGAACTGGAAATATTCAGCACCGCCATCGAGGAGGCCAAAGACTCCCTGCCACCTGCATCTCAGGCCAAGATTTTCACAATCGCAGCCACGCCTTCCCGACTCGGGTACATGTTGCGCGACGATGCCTCCGCAGCCCATCTTGTGCCTCTGATAGAAAGAGAGTATGCCGCCGACAGCATCGCACTCGCCCAATTTAGAAAATCCTACAATAAATAACGATATGCTTACCTACGACAAATATCTCGCGACAGTCAACCGCGCAATCGAGCGTCTCGCGCTCCCTGATTCTCCCGCCGGACTTTATGACCCTATACGTTACACGCTCTCGGCCGGAGGGAAACGTATCCGGCCTGTGTTGACTCTGGCGGCATGTGATGCCTTTGACCGCGACCCCATGACATCTATACATCAGGCTGTGGCGATAGAGATGTTTCATAATTTCACTTTACTGCATGACGATGTCATGGATAAAGCTGACGTGAGACGCGGATTGCCTACCGTTCATCGCAAGTGGAACGAGGAAACCGCCATCCTCTCGGGCGATGCCATGCTGACCACCGCGACAATGCTCCTCTCGATTCATGCCGACAGCCGACTTGCCACGGCCCTCGACCTGTTCAACGGAACGGCGATGAAAATTTACGAGGGACAGCAACTTGACATGGACTTTGAAAAACGCCTCGATGTGACAGTTGCCGAATATATAGAAATGATTAGACTGAAAACGTCGGTTTTGCTCGGCTGCGCCTGCGCGATGGGAGCACTGATGGCCGATGTCAACATTGAGATGCAACAACGTTTCTTTGAATATGGCGAGAATCTCGGCCTTGCGTTCCAGCTACAGGATGACTTCCTTGACACATTCGGCAATCCCGACACATTCGGCAAAGCTATCGGCGGCGACATTCTGAACGACAAGAAAACTTGGCTGCTCATTACTGCACTTGGCGAAGACAAAACAGGGACGGTCAAGTCTCTACTCGGCCCAGCTGACAATCCTGCCGAAAAAATCGAGGCCGTCATGAAAGTGTACCGCGACCTGAATCTACCCGAGCGCATCCACGAGCTGATCGACCACCACATCGCTGACGCTATCGAGGCTCTTGACAAGATGCAGCTGCGCGACGAGGCGCGTGAATTTTTCGTTGAACTCGCCCTGAAATCGGCCACACGCGACAAGTGATGATAGACACACATACCCACCTCTATCTCGACGAATTTTCCCCGGACCGCAACGATGTCATGCATCGTGCGATTGAAAGCGGAGTTGAGCGGATGATTTTCCCAAACGTCGATCTATCGACCGTCGAACCGATGCTTGAACTCCATTCCCGCTATTCCGAAAATACATTTGTGGCTATGGGACTCCATCCCACCGAGGTAAAAGAAACGTGGCGCGACAATCTTGCCAAGATAGAAAGTCTCTTTGATAACAGTCCGGCCCACTATGTCGCAGTCGGGGAAATCGGGATTGACCTATACTGGGACAAGACATTTCGCGATGAACAGATGAAAGTTTTCGCACGTCAGGTTGAAATCGCACTGGAACGAAACCTTCCGATAATCATCCATTGCCGCGACGGTCTCGACGAGGTCCTTGAGGTTCTTGATGCGGCAAGCGCAGTCCCCCGCGGAGTATTCCACAGTTTCGGGGGTACCGTGGAAGATGTCGCACGAATCAGACAGACCGGCGATTTCTACTTCGGTATAAACGGCATTGTCACATTCAAGAACTCTCGGTTACGCGAAGTCCTTCCGACAATAGGACTCGACCGCATTCTTCTTGAAACCGACGCCCCCTATCTCGCCCCTGTTCCTCACCGTGGCAAGCGGAATGAATCCTCGTTTCTCCCAGCCACGGCGGCAGTCGTGGCTGACGCGCTCGCATTGCCGGTCGACAACGTTGACCGCGCGACGAGTCAAAATGCCGTTACATTGTTTGGATTGACATGATATAATCCGTAACTTTGCACCCACGAATCAACGAATCAATTCACAACACATCTCATGCAGGAAAAAATCATTATCCTCGACTTTGGCTCGCAGACCACGCAGCTCATCGGCCGCCGTGTGCGCGAGTTGAACATGTATTGCGAAATTGTTCCCTATAACAAGTTCCCCTATGATGACCCGTCGGTTATCGGCGTGATTCTGTCAGGATCGCCATTCTCTGTATACGACGAAAAAGCGTTCAAAACTGACCTTTCGCGCCTGCGCGGCCATCTGCCCGTTCTCGGAATCTGTTACGGGGCACAGTTTATTGCCTACACATCGGGCGGCTCTGTCGAGCCTGCCGGGTCACGCGAATATGGCCGTGCCCACTTGACCACAATGGATCTCGGCAACCCGCTGCTGAAAGACATGCAGCTCGGCACTCAGGTGTGGATGAGCCACGGCGACACCATCACATCTGTGCCCGAATCGTTTAAAGTCATTGCATCGACTGACAAGGTGGCCGTTGCCGCCTATCAGGTAGAAGGGGAAAAGACTTGGGGCGTACAGTTCCACCCCGAGGTTTACCACTCGGCCGAAGGCACCCAGCTACTACGCAATTTCGTCGTTGACATCTGCGGCGGCAAGCAGGACTGGAGCGCGGCATCATTCATAGAATCAACCGTCGCGCAACTCAAAGAACAGCTTGGCGACGACAAAGTCGTCCTCGGCCTTAGCGGCGGTGTTGACTCGTCGGTTGCCGCCGTGCTGCTCAACAAGGCTATCGGCAAGAACCTAACCTGTATATTTGTCGACCACGGCATGCTGCGCAAAAACGAGTTCCGCGATGTGCTCCGCGATTATGAATGCCTCGGGCTCAACGTCGTGGGAGTCGATGCCAGTGCCAAGTTTTTCAGCGAACTCGCCGGGGTAACCGAGCCGGAGCGCAAACGCAAGATTATCGGAAAAGGATTCATCGACGTGTTTGACGAAGAAGCTCACAAAATTACCGACGTCAAGTGGCTCGCTCAGGGCACCATCTACCCCGACTGCATCGAGTCGCTTTCAATCACCGGCACGACTATCAAGAGTCACCACAACGTGGGCGGTCTTCCTGAAAAAATGAACCTCAAACTTTGCGAGCCGCTGCGCCTGTTGTTCAAAGACGAAGTACGCGCCGTCGGCCGCGAACTTGGTATGCCCGAGCATCTCATCAAGCGTCATCCCTTCCCCGGACCGGGCCTTGCCGTCAGAATCCTCGGTGACATCACCCCCGAGAAAGTACGCATTCTTCAGGATGCCGACGACATTTTCATCCGCGGCCTCCGCGACTGGGACCTCTATGACAAAGTATGGCAGGCCGGAGCAATCCTGCTCCCCGTACAGAGCGTGGGTGTCATGGGTGACGAGCGCACCTATGAGCGCGCCATTGCACTCCGTGCCGTCACTTCGACCGACGCAATGACAGCCGACTGGGCTCACCTCCCCTACGAATTCATGGCCAAGGTTTCAAACGACATCATCAACCATGTGCGCGGCGTCAACCGCGTATGTTATGACATCTCCTCCAAGCCACCGGCCACAATCGAGTGGGAATAATCGCATATTGCGACAATGAGCGCAGTTTATGTATATCGCAGCCGTTCAAATTTGCCCTCTAAAATTTGAACGGCTGTGACTGCATAATTCCCAACCGAAGTCCAAATTTGTGCCATCCGATTACCCAACTTGTCAACCGCCAACCAATAGCCGATGGTTTTGACAGTATTGCCTTGTCAAGAAAATACCGACACTTGAGCGTGTGTTCTAAAAGAAGGGAAAGGAGAATTAGTAGCTCCGCATACGTCTGTCCAAAAACGATACGCCGCCACATTTATGAATCGGCTTTCAATCATCAAGGCCACAAAAAGCAGACAACTAACCTTGCAACACAATACTTGCTTTTTTAGAGGCGGCTACCGCTGTGTGCCCGCTGAATTGCCATATAGGGAAGGGCGATAATTTTTAATTTATGTTAATACTATATTGGCAATTGCCCGATTGTTAAAATTTAGTAGTAACTTTGGCAAAGCTATCAATAAAGCGATAGCTCTTTGCGCATTATCGGGTTTTGGAATGACACCGTGACAAACCCGGCATTTTTTAGCATAATTGAGTAATTATCAATTAATCTCTGATTAATGAGCGAATTAAGAAATGAATTCTCTGACATCGAGCCTTATAACGACTCTGTGTTTCAAGAAAAAATAGCCTCTTTGGTAAAAGAACCGGGATTTGAACACGCTGTCCGTTCAGTTCTCCCGGATGTGGATTACCCTGAATTTGTTGCCGAATTGATGGCTGTACCCGGCAAGGAACAGTTTCAGAAAAACATCATGGGCAACTTTTTGGAAGAACTCGCCCTTCGGACTACCGCAGGAATCACATATTCCGGGTTGGATGCTGTTCATGATGACTCGCGTTATACATTTATCACCAACCACCGCGACATTGTCCTTGACGCTTCATTCCTCAATCTCGGATTTCTTAGAGCAGGCAAACGGACTTCTGAAGTAGCAATCGGCGACAACCTGCTGATTTATGACTGGATTACCGACCTTGTAAAACTCAACGGCAGTTTCATCGTAAAACGCAACGTGGGTATTACGGGCGCGCTTGATGCGGCCCGACAGCTCAGCAGTTACATCCATTATGCAATATCAGCCAAGAAGGAGAGTATCTGGATTGCCCAAAGGGAAGGCCGCGCAAAAGATTCTGACGACAAAACGCAGGAAAGTGTCATTAAAATGCTCGCGCTTGGAGGTCCCGGCCGCATGGTAGAGAATCTTGTGTCACTTAATATTCTCCCGGTGGCTATTTCTTATGAATTTGACCCGAACGATTATCTGAAAGCCCGGGAATTCTTGCTGAAGCACAGAGACCCCAATTTCAAGAAGTCAAAGCATGACGATCTTTTTTCGATGGAAACCGGATTGTTGCAGTTTAAAGGCCGCGTGCATTTCGGATTGAGTCAATGCATAACCCCCGAAATCGAGAAAATTCCTGCCGACACTCCCAAGGGAGAGGTTGCTCGGAGCGTGTGCGCGTTGGTTGATAATGCCATCCATTCTCATTATCTCATTTATCCAATTAATTATGTGGCTTACGACAACCTGTTTGGCTCTGACAGGTATTCAGGCCATTATACCCCCGACGAGGAAGCTGCGGTAATGGAATATATCGAGGGCCAACTTGACAAGGTGGATGTGGAGAATATTACAGCCGACGAGCGTGAATTCATGCGGCACAAAATGTATGAAATGTACGCCAACCCGTTAAAGAACAAATTGCTTGCCACAGGCGTTTCATAAAACGTGAGGATTTATCCCCCGACAATATAAATGAGACTACCGCTGTTGATATTAGGCATATTTACGATTCTGAGCATCGGAGTGGACTGGTACATCTTGTCCCGGCTTAAAAAATTGCCCTCCCGGCTGCCTTCTCGGATTCATATAATAGTGTCAGTATTGATGTATCTGCTCGTCATCGTGGGGGTCGCTCTTCCGCGGCGCAGCGGTGGAAACGGGACGCTGCTGTGCGTGATGTGGATTTTATATGCCTTCTGCACTGTCTATGTGCCTAAAATCATCTTCGTGCTGATTGACCTGCTGGCTTCTATCCCGTGTATTTTGCACCGTCGTCGAATTAAATGGCTATCGGCAATCGGAGTCGTGGCCGCTGTCGTTACATTTGTTTCTATGTGGTGGGGCGCGCTTGTCAACAGGTATGATGTCGATATAAGGGAGGTCACAGTAGAGATTCCCGGTCTCCCGAAGGCTTTTGATGGCTACCGCATCGTGCAATTCAGTGACTTCCATGTGGGCACTTACGGTAACGATACCGCATACGTCGCGAAAGTCGTGGACTGCATAAACGGTTTGGACAAAGATTTAGTGGTATTCACCGGTGATATAGTCAATGCCCGCACTTCGGAACTGCTTCCCCATGCTTCGACCTTGTCCCGTCTGAAAGCTCCAGACGGTGTTCTTTCAATTCTCGGCAATCACGATTACGGCGATTATTCCGTTTGGCCCCAGCTTTCGGCAAAAGAAGAAAACATAAGGCAGATGCACGATCTCCAGAGGGAAAAAATGAATTGGCGATTGTTGCTTAACGAAACCGCCATGATTCATCGTGGAAATGATTCAATTGCGATAATAGGCGTTGAAAATATTGGCGACCCGCCATTCCACATCTACGGTTCCCTGTCAAAAGCATATCCCGTAACAGGTGATAGTGTCGTCAAAATCCTGCTGACGCACAATCCGGCCCACTGGGTAGATTCGATTGCTGACTCGTCCGACCACAATATCGCATTATCCCTGAGCGGCCACACTCATGCCATGCAGATGGAAGTGGCCGGATGGTCGCCTGCTGCATTTCGCTATCCCACATGGGGCGGCCTTTATTCCGACAAGGACGGCTCTCACAAGCTCTATGTCAACATAGGAATGGGAACAGTCGGGATTCCGGCCCGTATAGGAGCAACCCCCGAAATAACAATCATAACATTAAAAGCACAAAATCAAAAATAGGTTTTCACTGAGATGTCTATCGAACACGCTACCATAATCAGCAAGGAACTGAATTTATTGCGCAAGCATGTCAACGCATGTATAAAGCTGCTTGAGGACGGAGCCACTATCCCGTTTATAAGCCGTTACCGTAAAGAAGCGACCGGAGGGATGAATGATGTTACTGTCCTTGCGGTAAGCAGACGACATAAATCCCTGACCGAACTTGACGAGCGAAAAAGCTACATAATCGATACAATCAAACAAGCAAAGGCTCTGACTCCTGAACTCGAACAACGTATAGTCGAGACGCTTGACCCGATCTTGCTTGAAGACATGTTTCTTCCGTTCAAGCCCAAGCGCAACACCCGTTCTCAGGCTGCTATTGAACTTGGCCTCGAACCGTTGGCCCGCATGGTTATGGCTCAGAATTCCGATGAAGTAGAACGGATGGCGGCAAAATTTGTAAAACCCGGAGGTATTTCAATCGAGGATGCCGTGGGCGGAGCGACCGATATAATCGCGTCATGGGTCAATGAGAGTGAAAAGGCCCGCAACATAGTCAGGTCACGTTTTCAGCGTAGCGCGATAATTTCGTCACGGGTTATAAAAGGGAAAGAGGAGGAAGGAAAGAACTATCAGAATTACTTCGATTTCAGCGAGCCGTTGCGACTGTGCAACTCACACCGTTATCTTGCCATGCGGCGTGGCGAAGCCGACGGAATATTGAAAATAAGCGTGTCGATTGACGATGACGAGATGGTTGACCGTCTGTCACGCATGTTTGTGAAATCCACGGCTCCGGCAACTGTCGCCGACATCGTGCGCCGTGCGGTAAAAGACGGCTACAAACGGTTGATGAAACCTTCAATTGAAAATGAAGTATGCGCAACCGTGAAAGAGAAAAGCGATGCCGCTGCTATTCAGATGTTTGCCGACAATGTGCGTCAGTTACTGATGGCTGCGCCGCTTGGCCGCCGCCGCGTTCTTGCCCTCGATCCTGGATTTAAGTCGGGGTGCAAACTCGTGTGCCTTGATGAACAAGGCAACCTTCTGCAGCATGATGTTATCTATCCCCATCCGCCTGTTAACGACTATATGGGTGCGACTGACGCATTGTGTTATTATGTCGATAGTTTCCGAATAGATGCTATAGCGGTAGGGAACGGGACTGCCGGCCGCGAGACCGAACGATTCCTTCGCGACATAATGTTTCCGCGTAAAGTGCAAATTTTCATGGTCAATGAAAACGGAGCAAGTGTCTACTCCGCGTCGGAAGTGGCCCGTGAGGAATTCCCCAATGAAGATGTCACCGTGCGTGGCGCGGTCTCAATCGGACGCCGCCTCCTTGACCCTCTTGCCGAACTTGTCAAGATTGACCCCAAATCAATCGGAGTGGGACAATACCAGCACGATGTAAATCAGTCTCGGTTAAAAGAGTCTCTTGACTATGTAGTGGAAAACTGCGTCAACTCGGTTGGCGTAAATGTAAATACAGCCTCTAAAGAATTGCTGTCCTACGTCTCGGGGATTGGTCCCGCATTGGCGGCAAATATTGTTAAATATCGTGCTGAAAACGGAGATTTCGTCTCTCGGTCCGAATTGAAAAATGTAAGCCGTATGGGCGAAAAGGCATTTCAGCAATGTGCCGGATTCCTCAGGATACCCAATGCCAAAAATCCTCTCGACAATACCGGAATCCATCCTGAACGCTACGAACTGGTGGAACAGCTCGCTGCAGATGTGAATGCCGACATCCAGCGCCTTATGCGTGACCGCAACCTTCTGCACAACATCGAGCTTGACAGCTATGTGACAAAGCAAGTAGGACTCCCGACTTTGACTGATATTGTGCTCGAACTTGAAAAACCGGGTCGCGACCCGCGTGAGGCGGCGGAAGAACCGTTCTATGATGACAGTGTGCGCAAAATTGACGACCTGCATCTCGGAATGGAACTGACCGGGAAAGTCAACAATATAACTGCTTTCGGTGTCTTTGTCGACCTTGGCATGAAAGAGAACGGACTTGTACACATCTCTCAACTTTGTGACCGGTTCATTTCCTCCCCGTCCGAGGTTGTGTCTATCGGGCAGATTGTCCGAGTCAAGGTATTGGACGTGGATGTCAGCAGAGGCCGTATCGCATTAACTATGAAGGGACTTTAACGATGAACCAACACTCTTGTACAATAGGGCTGGGAAGCAATACACCAGACCGGGAAGAACAGATTCAATCGGCCGTCAATTATCTCAAGACATTGCTGAATGACTTGGCAGTTTCTGAAATTTATGAATCTCCGGCCTATAACGGCAAGGACAAACCATATCTTAACGCAGTCGTGCATGGTTATACTGACCGTTCGATTGACTGCATTAATAACCGGCTGAAGTCTTGGGAGGAAAAGCAGGGACGCACTCCGGAAATGCGAGCCGAGGGAAAGGTGCCTATTGACCTTGACCTTGTGATATGGTGTGGCCGCATCATGAGACAGGCTGACTTTGAACGACACTATTTCAACGTAGGGTATCGGGAATTGCTTGCTAAAGGGGCATTTGAAACGATGTGACTCGCAACGATCTGAAAGGGATGCCTTGTTCAGAAAGTTGCGCCTTATACCTGTTGTGGCGGCGCACGTCGATGTCCCGACTCAGAAGAATGGTATCAGCTGATACTATTTCTTTCAGAGCCATGATGTCGCCCCTGAATCCACGGCACACTATCGCGTAGTCAGCCTTTATGCCCGGAGTGACTACTGCGTTCCCATGAATGAATATCATCGTTTTGCCGGGCAATGTGATGACATCCCCGTTGCGTGAAAACGAAGTCGTATGACAACAATCCGGCATAACTGATATTGAATCAATTCCCCGTCGTCCCATATAATCCTGATATCGATATCGGCAGCGGTCGATCATGGCTTCAAAATCCTGTTCCGGAGCTGTGGAATACAGCCACAATCTGTGATTGTCTTTCACCAGCAACTCGGTAGACCGCGTATGGCGGGTTATGTAAACCTCCCGTTCAGGATATTCTTTAGCGAGTAAGAATCCGGTGACAATCAAGACGGCACATAGTATCCCGAATGCTGCGAGTTGGGCGGCCCGTCGTGAATGCAACCACCATATAATAATGGCGATGGATCCTAACATAAGCCACACAGAAAGCGGGTGCATATAGATGTTTTCAACAGTCGATCCGGGCAGGCCGGAGATTAGCGAGGCCCACCATTCCACCGCGCCACAAAGATAGTCGACCGCTTTCCCCATCCACGATAAAGTTATACCGAAAGCGTGGAATATCAGTGTGATAATCGCACCGCTCATTATGAAGGGAAGTAAAAATACAGCCACTATATTGGCAAACAGAAAATAAAGAGGGAAGCTATGGAAATAATATGCGCTCACGACTCCTGTACCCGCCATTGCGGCTATTGAGACCGTGGCATAGCCCATGATGTGGCGGCCGATGACATTCCGGCGGTCAACGGGGTTGATCCGGTCAGCGATAAGAACAATCGCCGCTACCGCTATAAATGACAGTTGAAACCCGATGGAATAAAGGGAAGACGGCGATACTAACAATATTGCCAGTGCTGCAAAACACAATGAATTTATAGCTGATTGCCGTCGTTGTAACATGTTCCCTATTAGAAACAACGTGGCCATTATCACTGCTCTTACCACTGACGGTGACAGACCGGTCATGATTGCAAAAAGCCACAATGTGATTATTATGACTATATTTTTCAGATAACGATGCCCTGACAGATGGAGTGGAAATAGCAATATTGAAAAAAACAATGCAATGAGTCCTACATGAAGTCCGCTCAGTGCAAGTATATGGGCGAGTCCTGTAGTTGAAAAAAGTTGCCGCACATCAGTTGTCATCAGCGAGTCATCCCCGGTCAGAGTCGCATTGAGAAATTCGGCCGTCTTGCTGTCAAAAGGAGCAGTGAGTATCAACCGGGTCACGAACCGGTGATGACGGCGCAGCGAGTTCAGCAGTCCCGGTTCAGGAGTAACGGCAGTTATGTTGTCAGGTTCCACAAGAGCCGTGGCGACTACACCGTTTTCAATAAGATATGAGTTATAGTCTATTTCGTCGGGAAGGTCTGTCTCGGGGGTGGGGATTGTTATTTCGGCCCTAAATCCAACGCGGTCAGTAACATCTATACATGGGGTCATCATCGGAATAGTTACCGCCATGAGAAACGGTCGGCACTTGCGGTTATCCACACTGTCGATATTGACAACGAGCAGTTGTGCCGATTCCGTCTCACGCGACGTTATCGTCACGCCGCTATAAGTCGTTTCATTCCTTATAAGAGAATCATTGACAGGAACCGGGGCCTGCAACCGCGAGTCGCCAAACCCGAGAGTAAATACCAGAACTACTACGGCTGCATATACATGTCTTTTCCACCCTAAAATCAATGAGATGCCGACAGGAGCCAAGCACCAAAGCAGAGAAAAATCAAATTGCCCCGCAATGATTCCCGCCACAAAGACAAGTGTCGGGATTAACAGTGGCACGCGTGACAGCGGAGCTCTCATTGCCCGGCGTGTTATTCATTCCAAATACGCCACGATTCAAAGGCTTGCAACAAGAGCATTTCAAGTCCGTTTTTGACCTCGGCCCCCATTTCCCGTGCCCGTTTCATAAAGAGAGTTACATCGGGGTTATACAAAAGGTCGTAACACAGATGTTGCGAGGTCAGAAATTCGTATGGGATATCGGGGCATTCATCAACATGGGGGTACATCCCCAGCGGAGTGGTGTTGACAATGATTTTATGAGTGGCCATAATCTCAGCGTCAATTTCGCCGTAGGTTATAACGCCTTCCTTCTTGTTCCGGGAAACCAGCCGGGACTCTACACCGAGATTATGGAGTCCGCGGGCCACCGCCTTGGATGCGCCGCCGGTACCTAAAACGAGAGCCTTGCCGCGCTGCGGCGTAAGCAAGGGGCAGATAGAGTCGCTGAATCCGACAATGTCCGAGTTGTATCCCTTAAACCGCAGATTATCGCCTTTGGAACGTATGAATTTAATGACATTTACTGCACCGATAGCGGCTGCATCAGCATCCATTTCGTCCATATACGGAATCACCTGTTCCTTATATGGAATGGTCACATTAAGGCCGCACAAATCGGGATATTCGGCCACTACTTCCATTAAATCACCTATGTCGGGTATCTCAAAATTGATATACTCGGCGTTAATGTTTTCCGATTCGAACTTATTGTTGAAATAAGTCTTGGAAAATGAATGAGTAAGCGGAAATCCGATTAATCCGTAAATTTTGCGAATATCAAGTGCCATAACAAAATGTATTAGGTCACAAATATACAACTTTTTGAGTGAAACTACTCACTTTGGGCGTCCATTTTAACTATTGCAGGCGATAATTCTTCAGCAAGTGCGCTGACCGATTCGTCAGACGAGCCTAAAAGGCTCTTTACGCGCCATCCTGTCCATGCAAAGAACATAGTCATCAGCGGTGACATGATATTGAATACACAATAGGGGAAATAAGCAAATGTAGATACCCCTAAAACCGCCGACTGGGTGACACCACATGAGTTCCACGGAATAAGAACCGAAGTTACTGATACCGAATCTTCAAGTGAGCGACTCAAAAGGCGTGGTTCAAGTCCGAAACGCTGATACACGTTTCGATACATGTTGCCTCCGATAATCAACGACAGATACTGGTCGGCCGTACAGGAATTAAGGAACAACCCGCTCCCGACGGTTGCGCCGACAATAGAAGTGCGGCGACGCAGCCGACGCGTGAATGTTTCGGTGAGTGTTGCAAGCATCCCGGTCCCGATCATTGCCGCGCCAAAAAGCATTGCCGAAAGCACGAGGGCTATGGTAGGCAGCATCCCTGTGATACCCGAAGTCGCGACGAGTGAATCAAGGAGGTCGTGGCCTGTAGTAAGGGTTGTCTCACTCCATAATATCTTTATCAAGTCTCCGGCTTGTGCCATTATGCCTGCCGACATGTCGCTTAACGCTGCTGCAATCTCGGGTTGAAACACATAAATCCCGATTGCTCCAAGCATTGCACTGCCGGCAAGAGTCAGGACTGTCGGCACCCTCAGGACTATCATTGTGATTGTCAACGCAGGAATAATCAATGTCCACGGAGAGATGTCGAACGTTTTGTTAAGGCACGATGTAAGGTCTCCTGATGATGCAGTCGTCAGAGTTCCATTGTTGAATCCAAGAATGAAAAACACGATTATAGCCGTTGCCATAGCCGGGCCTGAAGTTATCATCATATAGCGGATATGCTTGAACAGGTCGACGCCGCATGCCGATGATGCCACGACGGTCGTATCGCTCAACGGGGACATTTTGTCGCCAAAATATGCCCCTGAGATG
This sequence comes from Porphyromonadaceae bacterium UBA7042, assembly GCA_002494015.1. Taxonomy (GTDB): domain Bacteria; phylum Bacteroidota; class Bacteroidia; order Bacteroidales; family Muribaculaceae; genus Duncaniella. Next base: position 26,692 of record DLAR01000051.1, read on the forward strand.
ATAGCCCCCGCAATCATGGCCTGACTATAACCCATGACTGTCCCTATGCCCATGAACGCGACACCGATAGTCGCGATAGTTGACCACGAGCTGCCCGTCAGAATAGAAATGATGCTGCAAGCCACACAGGTTGTGACAAGAAACAAAGTAGGGTTCAAAAAGCGCAGGCCATAGTCGATAAGAGTCGGAACAACCCCGCTTAGCATCCATGTTGTAGCCACCATCGAGATAAACAGCAGCATAGGCACGGCAGGAAGCGTCTGCCTTGAACTTTTCATAAGTCCCGACTTCAGATTGTCAAGTCTGAGTGTCCCGGAAGCCGCAGCCAACAGAACCGACAATGCCGCCGCACCGAGAAGCGCATAATGGCTGTAATCGGCTACCGCCCCGGGGCCGAGAAAGATAATGATAGACAGAATACATGTCAACAATGAGACAAGAGGCAACAACGACACTATGAGAGAGGGTCTTGCTTGTTCTGATTTTGTCATCGGCATTCAATCAAAAATTATATAGTGTACAATTTGGTTTATTGGGCGGCAAATTTATAAAAAAATATCATAACAGCCATCCCGATTGTGGCTATTATGATATTTTTAACCCTTGTTTGGTTATAAAACCTGAACAGAGGTGACTATTTGCCAAAAAGGATCTCGCGGTCGCGGACAATTGCGGGAGCTACAAGCTCGTCCGGCTCAAATTTCCAGTTTTCCTCTATGACCGGAGATAATGCGTCCTTGGTCTCAATGGCTTTCATCAGATAGAATCGCAAATCTTTGTCGGTGGCCTTTACAATGCGTTTTTTCAACTCATTCTGAGGGATTCCGGCACCCTTGGTCAGCAGATCGCCACCCCCGTTGCCGCGATAGGAATTTATGGCGACACGGTAACGCCGGTTAATATCAAAAGGTGTCCCGTCACTCATGCCCGTGATTGTTATTTTCTCGCCTTTAGGCTTCGTCACATCGACTGTGTAGTTGATTCCGGCCGCCGAGTCAAAATTGTAGGAGGGGTTCTTGAGTTTCGCATAATCCCCTTTGGCGGCATTCCCGTTTTCGGAAAACAACAGCAGATGGTCGGCCGGGGAAGACATCTGCTGTGTCCAGATTGAATAGCTTTCCTCAAGATAGTCCTTTATTTCCTGACCTGTCAGTTCCATCGTGTAGAGCATGTTCTCATATTTGTAAAGACTGAACATGTCGCTCATCGTGATGTCGCCATTTTTTATAACAGCATCAAATGACAGCGGTGCGGCAAACGATATGTCAGCGTCTCCTATTTCGAGTTGCAGCTTGTGCAGCAACGTCATGAAAGCCGACGGGCCGAAATAAGCGTCACGCGATGTGAAATCGCCTGTCGCGGTTCCGATTTTACGCGAAACAAAATTATCGATTGTTTCATATTGGGATTTGAAACGGCTCATAAACACACTGTCGGGGACAGACTCGTCGACGTTGACAATATTTCCGCTGAATCGTTTGCCTGCGATTTTTCCGTTGCGCACCGAAATGGCAATATCCACTTCGGCCACATTGTCGGCATTATTGGCGGGATTGAGCACAAGCACAGTGTCGCCTGCCACGTTGACGATTTTCTGATTATACCGTGTGTGGTCATGACCCATCAGCACCACATCAAATCCCGGCACTTTTTCTGCAATAATCATGGACGGGTTTTCGACAAATTCCCCGGTCATCTTGGTCGAGTCCCGTCCAGCGTGGAACAAGCCGATCATGACATCGGGGTTTTCTTTCTCCTTGATAATCGGCACCCATTTTCGGGCAGTTTCCACCATGTCGTCAAACCGCAATCCGCTCCACAACGTTTCAGGAAGCCAAGCAGGTATAGCGGGGGTCAGAAGACCGAGAACGGCTACCTTGATACCGTCACGCTCGATGACTGTATATGGTTGCAGGTAAGGTTCTCCCGTCTCAGCGTTCACGACATTTGCCCCAAGCAGCGGCATGTCGAGCTGGCTGCGCCAACGGTCGTAGACGGCGTGTCCGGTCTCGACATCATGATTTCCGATAGTCGCGAGATTATACCCCATATAATTCATCATCTCCGCTGTCAGATGTGGCGATACCGTATCGATAAAGTTGTAGTAATAAGCAGTAGGCTGTCCTTGCAGTATATCTCCGTTGTCAAAGAGCAGCACATTCTCTGCCCCGAGGCTGTCACGCAGTGTGTTCACTCGCGTCATCACTCTTGCAAGCGAGCCGGACCCGGGTTGGCGTGTAATAAAGTTGTATGGGAAATAATTGCCGTGAACATCGGTAGTCTGAACAATTTTCAGATTTATGTCGCGGTCAGGGCCGACCGTCTGTCCTCCGCATGAGTGCAAAGCTGTCATTATCGAAACTGCCAGCATAGCCATGAAGATGTTTTTTGATTTCATTATGTGATTGATGATTGATTAATGTGGATGGCATTATGGATTGGGCCCGGTATACAGCGCTCTGACCTTTCCGACGGGCAGACTGCCCTCGACTTTCAGAGGAATACGCTGGGAATCAGTCGAAATCCATCCCGACATGGGAGCCGAACTTTCAACCCCATTCCTTGTGAAGGTGAAGTTTATGTAATAAGTATCGAAATTCCTGCCGTCGAGTTTGACATTCTGCCGACCCTTATAGGTTATCTTCAGTTTTTCCTTCTTGCTTCCTGAAAAAATATTGACAGTTATGCTTTGTCCGTTGGTCATTGACGGGAAATCAAGCGTGCGGAGATAAAAGAAAGAACTGAGCATGTCGACTGTCATTCCTTGAGCTTCGAGCTTTAGTGTTGAAGATGTCATAGACGCTCCGGCCTTATTCTGCTTGTAGCGGGTGCAGTCACCGAAAAAAGTGTTGCCGACGCGGGAAAAGTCAACGATGTCTTTCTTATATTTCCCGTTTTCATGAGCGATATAAGTATATTTTATCGGATACAGTCCCTCCTTTATCATCGTTGTGTAGAGCGTATCACGGAGCTTGTAGATGCCGTTGGCCCACGGGGCGTTGCGGGCATAGACCGCAGCCTGATAGTAGTCGCCGTCATTCCTCAAGGTCATTGATGCATAACCGGCGACTTTGTTTATCAAGCCCCATTTGTAAATCACATCGTAGGTGAGTGTTTCGTCGACAAGCAATACCGGCTGCGATGCAAGCGAACTAACCGTTATAGACGCGGCAATTGTCAACAGGGTGAAGAAACGTTTCATAATATTCATTTTACATATAATGTATAGACAATTTAAACGGCCTACGGTTTAACAGCCTCTGATTTATTCTGATTATTCGACTTCGTTCAGCTCGGAAAACGGCAATGCCGAACGTGTTGACTGCTCGATGCGTTTGTTGCGCCAGCACTTGCGACACACGGCGATATAACGCTCGTCGCCACCAATTTCCACCTGCTCGCCTTGGTCGACGAAATCTCCGTTGCGGTCGATGCGGGCATTTATGATAGTCTTGCGGCCACAGGTACATGTAGACTTTATCTCGTCAAGGGTGTCCGCTATCTCAAACAACCGGCGGGAACCTTCAAAGAGGTGACTTTGGAAGTCAGTACGAAGTCCGTAACACACGACATTGCAACCAAAGTCGTCAACCACGCGGGCAAGCTGGTCTACTTGGTCGGCAGTAAGGAACTGGGCCTCGTCAACAAGAAACCAGTCGATAAGAGCCTCGCACTCGGCAAAAAGCTCCGTGGCAAGGCGGTAAAGGTCAGTTTCGTGATAAATCCACCGGCACTCGCGCTGAATCCCGATGCGCGACTTGATGACATTCACGGTGTCACGGGTGTCAATAACCGGCTTGAGGCACACATATTTCATGCCGCGTTCCTCAAAATTATAGGCCGAGGTCAGCAACAGTGCGGTTTTAGCCGACCCCATTGTGCCATATCTGAAATAAAGTTTTCCTTTTCTATCCATTCTGATTTTAGGGTTAATATAAGAAAGCGCAACACAAAGGTAGCAACATTTTTCAGAAAAGCCAATGAAAGGAATCAGATTAACCCAAAACGGGAATGAACCGGTTGGCTCACTCCCGTTTTGACAGTATAGGCAAGTTATGAGACACCCTCTGAAAGCCGATTTGTCACACTCGACAAAGAGGGGCGTACTCCGGATGCCCGCCGACAGGCGGTTACCCTATTCCAATAGTTTTGCCCAAATTTCTCCATTTGTCAATCATGGCAGTCATGTCGGGCGGGACGGGGCATTCAAAAAACATTTCCTGCCGCGTAACGGGGTGAACAAATCCCAAAGTGCGGGCATGGAGTGCCTGACGCGGGCACACCTTGAAACAATTCTCGACAAATTGCCTGTAGCTTCCGGTGCGGTTCCCGCGCAAAATCTCGTCACCGCCATAACGCGCATCGTTAAGAAGCGGGTGCCCGATATGCTTCATGTGAACACGGATCTGATGTGTGCGGCCTGTTTCAAGAACACATTTCACGACCGAGGCGTAGCCAAGCGGCTCGATTACCTCATAATGGGTTACGGCGTGTTTGCCAATACCGCTGTCGGGAGAAAAAACAGCCATCTGCAAACGGTCATTGACACTGCGTCCGATATTGCCTTCTATACGGCCTTTTTCAGGATTAGGAACACCCCACACCACTGCGACATACTCGCGCTTGGTCGTCTTGTCAAAAAACTGTTTCCCGAGAAAGGTTTTTGCATCGGGGGTCTTGGCGACCACGAGCAATCCCGAGGTGTCCTTGTCGATACGGTGAACCAGCCCCATTCGGGGGTCATTGACATCATAGTCGGGATTGTCCTTAAAATGCCATGCAAGCGCATTGACCAGTGTCCCGGAATAATTCCCGTGACCCGGATGCACGACGAGGCCGGGAGCTTTATTGACCACCAGCAACGATTCGTCCTCATAGACAATGTCGAGCGGTATATCCTCAGGTATAATTTCAAGCTCGTAACGCGGACGGTCCATAACAACCGACACAGTGTCGAGAGGCTTTACCCGGTAATTGCTTTTTACCGGCTTGCCATTGACAAGGATACAACCGGCATCGGCGGCTTGCTGGACCCGGTTGCGGGAAGAATGCTCAAGGCGCGAAACAAGGAATTTGTCAACCCGAAGGAGCTGCTGCCCCTTATCGGCGACAAACCGAAAATGCTCATACATTCCGCCGTCATCGGCTCCATCTTCCTCGTTGACATTGTTAATCAACGCGTCATCATCTTTAAACGACATATTTTTTCGGATAAATTCTGATTAAAATAAGTCAAGCTGTCCACTTTGAGCCGAAACGGCTGCCGAGTCAGCATCAATCGAGTCGTTAAACTCGGGCAACCCCTCTCCCACTTCGAGTTCAACCGTCCCGTTTACCGGGATTCGGGCCCCGGGTGCCAAGCTCACGCCATTATATTTTACATCCAGCACAAGGTCTTTGAACTCAGACGGGACACGGCGCTCCCGAATATTCTTGATGCCAAGTCCCTCAAGAATAGAGCGGGCCTGACGCAAAGAAATATCGCTAAGCGTGGGGATGGTGACAGACTTGGGCGAAAACGCGTTTATTGTGAGGAAAACGGCTCGTCCCGGTTTCACTTTGGTGCCTACCTTGGGGTTTTGCTCAAGCACGGTGCCCGCAGCCGAGCCGGTATCATATACAGAATCGGCAAGTTCGACCACAAGGCCCTCGGACTTTAACGTTGTGACCGCCTCAGAATAAGGCAGTCCTTTGACCGACGGCACATTCACTACCCTACCGTGGCCGGTCCACGAGTCAAGCCACAGCATGGCCCCCCATGCCACCACCATAACGACAATGGCCATTATGCCGAGATTAATCAGAATGCGCATCCATAACGGGCGATAGCTACGGGTTTTATTTTCAGTATTTTCCACTTGAATATAGCTTTTAGAGGTTGTTTAATAACAAA
>DLAR01000073.1:0-10598 GCA_002494015.1 Porphyromonadaceae bacterium UBA7042
GTTTAAATGAAAGAGCCGTGTGTCGCCACGCTGACTTGGGAACCGGTGACCACCGCCGTCGATGCCGGATATATCAATCCCGACGAGATTACTTATTCAATCACACGCTGGCCCGACAACGTGAAGGTGGCCGAGCACATCTCCGAGACCACTTTCAGCGACCCCGTTCCCGAGCCTGAAGGACTGATGGCCTACCACTATACCGTCGTGGCCGAATATGGCGATAAGATGTCGGGCTACGGCACTTCGGTTCAGATTGTCGTGGGAAGTCAGGGAGTGCCTTATATAAATGACTTCTCGGCCTATAACTCGCTTCAGTTCTGCAAGATAATCGACGGCAACGACGATAACACCACTTGGATATCTAGTGCCGGAGGTGCCACTGTCGTGAGCTATACCGGAAATGTCGCGATGGATGACTGGCTCATAACCCCCGGCATCAACCTTGAGGCCGGTCACAGCTATTATGCCGAAATCACCCTGCGCTCCCTCCAGATGCAGGGCGAGCAAGCCAATATCGAAATCAAGCGCGGTGATGCCGCCACTCCCGAGGGCCTGACCGAGACAATCGTCCCGCTGACAGTCATCAGCCAGCTTGTCTCCAAGCCTGTGACAACCATTTTCCGTGCCGAGGCCGACGGCCCTCACTACATCGGCGTTCACGCCGTGGCCGAGCAGTCCAACTGGGCGCAAGTGCAGAAGATTGTGCTCAAAGATGCCGCCATGCCCGACTCGGTTCAGAATCTAACCGTCACTCCCCTGCCATTTCCGGCAGTGGCCGCCGACCTGAAATTTGACGCTCCTGAAAAGACCGCCGCCGGCGACCCGCTCAAGTCTATAAGCAAAATTGAAATCATCCGCGGCGGGGTTGTTGTCAAGACCTTTGAAAATGTCTCTCCCGGCGAGACTGTCGAGTGGGAGGATGTCATCGGCAACTCATCGTGGTCAAGCGGCAACTACATGTGGACGATTGTCCCCTACAATGAAGTCGGCGACGGCCTCGCCGTGACCCGCATCGAGCATGTCGGCCTCGCGGCTCCCGGTATGCCCGAGAGCATCAGCGCCGTCGAGGATGGCGACACCGGCATTGTGACCCTCTCGTGGAGTCCCGTCGACTATGATGTCAACGGCCGTCCTCTCGACGCGCAATATATCCACTACCGCATCCTCAACGGCGGCGATTACATCGACAACGACCCCGATGTCGAGGGCAACACCTATACCTATCAGGTTGCCAAGGATGGCGAGCAGAAGTTTGCGATGATGGGTGTGCAGCTCTACAACGAGCGCGCCTCAAGCGTGGCTTTCACCCCGGCAATGCCTGTCGGGAAACCCTACTCGCTTTACAATGAGTCGTTTGTCGGCGGTGTACCGGCCCACGATATGGCGGCATTTGACGCTGAGAATTACGGCTTTTGGACCGCTGTGGCCGACGGTTATTATGAAGGCTATGTCTCGGCCGACGACGACGGCGGTTTCCTGTGTATCGCCGGCGAGTCAGTGGGAACAGCCTCCTCGATGTGTCTCGGAAAGTTCAATCTTGCAGGTATGGAACGTCCCGCCTTCTCGTTCAGCCTCATGAACGTGTGGGACGGTAACGACGAGCATTTCAGCCGGAACTATGTCGACATCCTTGTCGACGCAGGCGAGGGATATGAGAAAGCCGCCACGATATCGTGTGACATCCATGACAGTTGCGACGCGGGCCGCTATGCCAAGCAGACGGTTGACCTCTCGCGTTACACTGACTCGGGCAACATCAGGATTGCCATCCGCGGAACCATCATCAACTATGTGATTATCGCCATCGACAAGATTAAGCTCGCTCCGGCACTTGACCACAACCTGACTCTCGCGGCACTGACCGCACCGTCGAGCGCGCGTCCCGGCAACGAGCTGCGCATCAACGCGTTCATCGAGAACAACGGTCTCAAGGCCGCCGAGGATTACACCGTGACCCTCTATCGCGACGGCGTGGAGGTGGCCACTCTCGACGGCGAGGCTCTTGAACCCGATGCCACGGCATCGTTGCTGTTCACTGACAAGGTGAGCCCTCTCTCGGCAAGCGAAATCAGCTATACCGCGACCGTCAACTACGCCGCCGACCTCGACAAGAGCGACAACGCCTCGGCCGAGCCTTCGGTTGTGAATGTCGTGCTCCCCAAGTATCCCGCTCCCGAGAACCTGTCGGCACAGCCTGCCGACGACGGCTCAGTCACCCTGACTTGGGACGAGCCTTCGGCAACGATGGAATCCGACCCCTTCACCGAGAGCTTTGAAGATGGCAACGCCAACGCCGTCGACAGCTACGGCGACTGGACTTTCATCGACAAGGATGGCGCGATGAGCAGCTACGATACCAAGATGGCTTTCATGGTCTATGAACCCGACCCCATGATACTGAGCTTTGAGCCGGGATACACACCCCATAGCGGCAACCGCTATCTCTCGGCATGGAGCAACAGCGGCGCCCCCAATGACGACTGGGCGATTTCACCACGGCTGAGTGGCTCGGCACAGGCAATATCGTTCTATGCCCGCAGCCTCTATGACGAGGATGGCGGCGAGGCGTTCCGTTTCCTCTACTCGACCGGCAGCCTCGACCCGGGGGATTTTGTCGAAGTCGAGGCCGTCAGCGCGGTTCCGGCCGAATGGACGCTCTACACCTTCAACATCCCCGACGGGGCAAAGTATTTCGCCATCAACTGCGTGTCGCAATACCAGTACACCTTCATGGTTGACGACGTGACCTATGTTCCCGCCGGGGCCGGAGGCAGTCTGTCACTTGCCGGATACAATGTATATCGCGACGGTAAGGCTGTCAACAATGCCGTGGTCGAGGACAATGCCTTCATCGACAGTCCCGTTGCCGACGGCCAATATACCTATGTCGTGACAGCTCTCTACGACGAAGGCGAGTCGACGGGTTCCAACGCCGCCGTCGTGACCGTTGCAAAATCAGGCCTTGACAACGTCGTTCTCTCCGCGGCATCGGTTTTCACGCGCAAAGGCGAAATTGTCGTCACCGGCGCTGAAGGTCTTGCGATTGCCGTCGTCGCAATCGATGGCAAGACGGTCGCCTCGGAGCGCGGCTCTGCCGAAAATGTATTTGCTGTAACCCCCGGGTGTTACCTCGTCAGGATTGAACGCTCGGCAGTCAAGGTGATTGTGAGGTAGCGGCAAAGCTCCCTTTTGAAAGAAAACTGTTGGAATGCGGGAAGCCGTTGCGCTTTCCGCATTTTTTCGTGTATAGTCGTTTTGGCGCGAGAGTTACGATTGTGTTACAATGCAGGCGGATAGGTCTTTAAATGTCGTGGTTAATATTTTTTAACACTGTCGGCTCTCCTCAAGAGGCCAAAAAATCGTATCTTAGTGCCTCAAAAACAAACCCACATGAGTATTCGTATTTTAGTTATAGACGACGAAGAGTCAATCTGTGAGATAAATAAATTCAATCTTGAAAAAGAAGGATATGAGGTAGACTGTGCCTATAGTGCCGAGGAGGCTCTCGGCATGGACCTTACCCCCTATGACCTGTTCATCGTTGATATAATGATGGAGCGTCTTAGCGGATTTGACTTCGCCAAGGCTATCCGCAACAGCTCCTCGACCGAGGAAGTCCCCATTATTTTCTGCTCAGCCCTCAACAGCGAGGATGACACCGTCATGGGTCTCAACATCGGAGCCGACGACTATATCACCAAGCCCTACAGTATCAGCGAGATGCTTGCCCGCGTCAACGCCGTGTTGCGGCGCAGCGCCATTGCCCGCAAGCAGGTCGCCGCCCCTGCGTCAGAGGCGATATATGAGCCGCAGGTGACTTACCGCACCCTGCGCATTGACCCCAACGAGAAAATCTGTTATCTCGACGACGAGAAAGTGGCGCTGACCAAGACCGAATTTGAAATTCTCTCTTTCTTCCTCACCCACCCCAATCGCATCTACTCCCGCGAGGAGATTATCCGTCATGTGTGGAGCGGTGATGTCGTGGTTACAAACCGCACTATTGACACCAATATCACCCGCCTACGCAAGAAAATAGGACGTTACGGAAACAGTATCGAGACGCGCTTGGGATTTGGGTATGGTTTTAAGGAGGAGGATTAGCTACCACTGGCGGTTGTTCATCCCTATTGCCTTGGTGATAGGTGTGATAATCAGCATCCTCGTCTGGTATCAGTACCGGCGCGAGGCCGATTATCGTGCCGAAATCATGGAAAAGGAGCTTGCAATCATCAACAACCGCATCATCTATGCCTATGAGCGCGACATATCCCTTCGATCGTTCATAAACTTCATCCAGCAGTATTATCAGGGTTCGATGTTTGAAGGTGTCCGGGTCAGTGTCTACGACAAGGACGGCCTTCTCATGTACTCGCTCGGCGTCCCGGTGCCCTACGACCTTGAACGGATGAGATACCAGAAAGTGGCTCCGGGCCCCTCCTTAGCCGCTGATAACCCTATGGACGACGGTCACGGCATTATCAAGAACAACGATGACAAGATATTCTATTACTCGGGTTTCAAAAGTGACGACGGGCAGATAACCGTGCGCACGGCCATGCCGATGACCCGTGACATACACGACGAAATAGACATCGACCCGAAAGTATGGGCCGTTATAATTCTTGCGGTAATCGCAGCCCTGTCGGTCGTGTGGTTTTCCACACGCATGCTCTCGCGCAGTATAACCCTTCTCAACGACTTTGCCTACCGCGCGTCGACAGGCGGCCACTTCACCGGCCTTGACAAGTTCCCGCACAATGAGCTTGGCGACATTTCACGCGAGATAATCCGCCTGTACCGTGACCGCGGCAACGCTATCGAGCAGGCCAACAGGGAGCGTAGCGTCGCCATCCACGCCATCGAGGAAAAAGCGCGCATAACGCGTCAGATTACCAACAATATCAACCACGAAATCAAGACCCCCGTCGGTATAATACGCGGTTATCTTGAAACAATCCTTGACAACCCTGACCTTGACGACAAGTCCCGCAATCATTTCCTGTCGCGCATGAAGGAAAATGTAGAGCGTCTCTGTTCCCTGCTCAACGATGTGTCTACAATGACACGCCTTGAAGAAGGCGGGGAGAAAGTCCCTCTTGAAATGGTTGATATGCACGACCTTGTATATCAGATCAACAATGACATTCCGGCCTCGCAGACTGCTCCCGGAATGACATTTGTCTATGACCTTCCGCTCGACTGCCGCGTCGTGGGCAACTATAACCTGCTCAACGGTATGATATACGGCCTGATACGCAATGCTGCCATGCACTCGGGGGGCACTGAGATTTCCCTGAAGCTGGTTTCGCAGAACGATTCTTATTTCATCTTCTCGTTTGCCGACAACGGAAACGGCGTTGGGGAAGAGCACATCATTCACCTCTTTGAACGTTTCTACCGTGTCGATACAGGCCGCTCGCGCAAGATGGGTGGCACCGGCCTCGGACTCCCCATTGTCAAGAGTACCGTCCTCGCGCTCGGCGGGACCATCTCGGTTCACAACCGGTCGACCGGCGGACTGGAGTTCATCTTCACATTGCGCAAGTGGAACGACGATTTTCACCGTGGCTGGAAACAAGAGGAAGACGCCGAGGAGGTGTGAAACTCCCGGCACAGGTGCTACGCATCATTTTTTAACAGACCATAAATGCTGAATTAATGTTAAATAGACGCAATGTTACAGTATTGTATCTGTGTTGTAACGCAATCGTAACCTTATTGCCCTAATTTTGCATTATGAAAATAATGGTGGCTTATTTTTAAGCCTCAAAAGATATATAATCAATACCCAAATTGACTATTCGGTTGCAATTTATAGTAATCAAAACCAAGAATTAATCTCATTTAGCAGGAGACTGTCGCCGACGACAGCCTCCTGTTGCTTTTTGCGGCATTCTCAGAACATTTATGTCACGCCGTGTGTTTCATATACTGAACTAAATCTTTTAAACATCATTAGACATGGCTAAGACTAAAAGTATCAAGGGCACCAAGACCGAGCAAAACTTGGTCATTGCCTACATGGCTGAATCAGCCGCCTATTCGCGCTACACCTATTATGCCGCTCAGGCTGAAAAAGAAAAGTATTTCCCCATTCAGAAAATCTTCACTGAGACCGCTGCCAACGAGCTCCGTCACGGCAAAGTGTTTTTCAAATTCCTGCAAGGTGGCTCTGTCGAGGTCCCGATGGCCGTCGACGCAGGCGTGATCGGCACGACCGCCGAAAATCTTGCCACCGCCGCCCATGAGGAATTCGTCGAGGGTGTCGAGATGTACACCGAGGCAGCCAAGGTTGCCGACAAGGAAGGATTTCCCGAAATCGCCGGACATTTCCGTGCCATCGCCGAAATAGAAGACCATCACCGCCGCCGTTTCGAGCGTTATCTCAAGCAGGTGGAGGATGGCACCGTGTGGAAACGAAAGAAACCGGTCAAATGGCAGTGCCTCGTGTGCGGATATATTTATGAAGGAACAGAACCCCCGGCTGAGTGTCCGGCATGTGACCACCCCTATCAGCACTACATGGCCCTCGACGAATAAACATATTCTTATAAGTAAAAGAAATTCCCCGCAGGAATCCATCGCGGTTCCTGCGGGGTGTTACTTTTGGGAGGCTGTGCAAATGTATTGCAGCTCGTCGGTTTACTTGTTCTCGTTGAGCAGGCGTGTTGATTCGAGCAGCGGGAGGTTGGCCTCGGTCGGGATATAGATGACGGTCTTGTTGTTGAGGTCGCTCTGCTGTCTCACCCACAGATACTGGATGTAGCTCGGGGTCAGGCTGCCGTTTTCGATGCGGATTGCCTCGGCCGCGCCACGCGCGCGTTCAATCTCGGCCTGAGCGTTAAGCTTTTCAGCTTCGAGATTGGCCTTTGCCTCCTCGATTTTGATTTTGCGGTTCTGCTCGGCCTCGGCAAACTGTGCCCTGCCGTCCATCTCCTTGCGCCACACATTGTAATAAGGAATGGCCACGCACATCCCCGCAGCGAGAACAAGACACACGATAGCGCCGATAATTACTTTATAAATCTCTTTCATTGCAGTAAAAATTTAAAGTTAGACTGCAAATATAGTAAATTTTTTTAATTAAAATGCTCCTTTCCCTCGATGTCCTGAACATATAGTAGCATCGCGCCACGCTGCAATGTCGCTAACTTAACGCAACTATTTCATGCATGGATAAATCGGTCACCACGCCCTCTGCGGGTCACAACATTGCTATCAGGAGCGGCATCGCCGCCAATTGCGCGGTGTAGCCGCGCCTTAACGTTAGGCCCATGCAAGCGCGCCTTTAGGTGCGCGCCGCTTGGGTTTTCTACGTTTTCTGTCCGGAATCGGCTACAGCGTAGCCGATCTTGACGGGGAATGACCGGCAGCTACGCCGCCGTAAAATCATGTATAATCTATCAACCATAGACTACATGCCGCCTAACGGGGCATTTGCCTATGGCTAACGTTGACACGCGGCCATGCCGCGTAATCGGCGGCTCTGCCGCTGACGATAGACAGCGACGTTAAATTAGCGACATTGCGCTACGGCGCGCTGTTATAAATAACAGTTACCTCAACCTTAAACTATTCCTCAGGATGATCCTCGCGGTATGCCTCGTCGGGATGGCAGCCTGTACCGTCAAAACAGTGGGTGCAGACGCGGCACTTGGGAAGGCCGATGCTCTTGACAAGATTCTCGATTTTGCTGAACTGCAGTGAGGTCAGGTCGAGGCGGCGGGCGATTTCGGCAACCATGCGGTTATACTCGGGAGTACCTGTCGTGGCATAGGTTTCGAGCTTGGCATCGTCACGGCCCTCAAAATCGCGGATAATCTGGCGGGTAATCAGTTCGAGGTCGCTCTTGGACGACGTGAACCCGACAAACGGGCACCCGTAGACAAGAGGGGGGCACGAGATGCGGGCATGGACTTCCTTGGCCCCACACTCGAAAAACGTGTGCACATTGTCGCGCAACTGGGTCCCGCGCACGATGGAATCGTCGCAGAACACGACCCGCTTGCCGTCGAGGATGGCACGGTTGGGAATAAGTTTCATCTTGGCCACGAGGTCGCGGCGCGACTGGTTGCCCGGCGTAAAGCTGCGCGGCCATGTCGGGGTGTATTTCAGCACCGCGCGCTGGTAGGGGATTCCGTGACCCTCGGCATAACCGAGCGCGTGACCCACTCCCGAGTCGGGAATGCCGCACACGCAGTCGGCCTCTGTGTCATCCTCCTGACCCATAGCCCGTCCACCGGCCTCGCGCACGGCCTCGACGTTGATTCCGTCATAGTCGCTCGCGGGGAAACCATAATATACCCACAGGAACGAGCATATCTGCTCGCGCCGGGCGGCTGCCTGAAGCACCTCCATGCTGTCGGCGGTCAGGCGCACTATCTCGCCCGGACCCACGTCACACACGCGCTCATAGTCGAGGTTGGGAAACGCCGATGTCTCGCTTGCCGCTGCATAGCCGTCCTCTTTGCGCCCTATCACGATGGGGGTGCGCCCCAGATAGTCGCGGGCGGCGATAATACCCTCCTCGGTGAGGATAAGCATCGAGCAGGAACCCTTTATCTTCTTGTAGACAAGGTTGATGCCGTCGACAAATGTCTTGCCCATGTTGATGAGCAGCGCGACAAGCTCGGTCTGGTTGATATTGTTGGCCGACAGCTCGCTGAAATGCATTTTTTTCTCCAGCAGTTCGGCGGCGATGTCGCGGATGTTGTTGATTTTAGCTACTGTTACGACTGCATAACGTCCCAGATGGGAATTGACTATAATCGGCTGCGGGTCGGTGTCGCTGATGACGCCTATGCCTTGGTTGCCGACAAACTTGTCGAGGTCGTCTTCAAATTTAGAACGGAAATAGTCGCGTTCGAGACTGTGAATCGTGCGGTTGAAACCCTTCTCGGGGTCAAACGTCACCATCCCTGCCCGCTTTGTGCCGAGATGGGAGTTGTAATCGGTGCCGTAAAAAAGGTCGATAATACACGGTTTGCGTGAAATCGCACCAAAGAATCCACCCATAGAAATTGATTTTTTGTGGAAAAGTGAATTAGGAAAGTGCAAAGGTACGCAAAAGTTCCGACACTGCAAAGCGCAAATTATCCGCCTTGATACTCTAAGTTATTGTCAGTTTGAAAAATAATGCATATCTTGCGACATAATAAAATAATAATAAAATATATGAGCCATGAAAAGAATTTTTATCTTGTTGAATGCCATGCTCATTGCCGTTGCCGCAGGTTTTGCCCGGTCCGACGGCTCTGAACTGCCTGAATCTGTACAGAAAACTCTCCAAAACTGTATATGGTTGATGGATAACGGTATGGCTCAGTCGGCGATGGAAGATTTCGACCGTCTCGATAAGGAATACCCCGATAATTATGTCGTGCAATATGAACGCATGTATGCCCTGTATCAGCTTGGACGATATGACGAGGTGGTGAAGGTTGCCAAAAAATTGTTCAAGAACAAGGATGTAACCCCGCTCGTATATCACATCTATGGAAACGCGCTTGACGATATGGGCAAAGCGGCTAAAGCGCGGAAAATATATAGCGAAGGGCTGAAACGTTTCCCCGATGCCGGTATGCTCTGTCTCGAATTAGGGATAATGGATATGAAAGCGCAGAAATATAATGACGCGCTCGCGCAGTTTGAGCGTGGGATGGTCGCAACGCCATCCTTTGCCTCCAATTATTACCGTGCCGCACAGATTTTACTCTCGTCTGATAACAAGACTTGGGGACTTGTCTACGCTGAGGCCGCTATTCTGCTTGCCCCCGGAAATGCCGACCGTCACCGCGAGTTGGCAGTCGGGATATGCGATACATGGAAGGATGTCCTGTCTTTTAAGACGGAAAACGATACTGTCAAGGCCAAGGTGACACTTGTCGCGTCGCGCAAGGTCTCGGTTGGCGAGGATGGACAGAGTGCGTTTCTCGCTTTTCCCGGCATCTTTGAGGGATGTGCGATTGTTGCCGCTCAGAAAGCTATCGGGCAGCTGTATCCATTTCAATGTTCTATCGCCCAACTCGCTGCATTGAGAAAGGGTATTGTCGAGACCTATTTCAGTGTAACCGACAATCTCTATGGCAACTCGATGTACCTGTTGCCGTTTCAGAAAAGCGTCATTGATGCCGGACATTGGGATGCCTATAATTTCTTTCTTTTTCGAAACGTGTGTCCTGATGAGTTTTCAGCTTGGTATGCCGAAAATTCCGATAAATTTGATGCTTTCATCGACTGGTACAATGCCGATCCTTTCATTCTCGATGCATCCCGTACCGTATCCTCGATTGAAATTTTCCGTGACTACCGCAAAATCAGTTTGTTTGAATCCTTCTTCATTCAAGCCGGTCTCCTGACCGATGCCAAAAATAAAAAGGAAGAATAACGTGCCTGTAAATCGCTGTCGGCAAGTTGATTATAGCTTGATTGCCAATTGCGCATTATGAATTGTGCATTATGCATTGAAGAAAGCGACATTATCGCACCATAGCGCGGTTTTTCGTGTAGTATCTTTGCGGAAAAAATACTACACACGATGAAGACAATCCAAGAAATATCCCGACTGCTGGTCTCAGACCGCGCCTATTGCG